>DIXX01000047.1:0-8345 GCA_002428805.1 Cetobacterium sp. UBA6069 | reverse complement strand
AAAATCTAAACTTTTATTTATTAAAGGTAAAGATGTTAGAGCTATATCAATTTCTTCTTTTTCTAAAAGTTTTTCTAATTCTTTTGCAGTTTTTTCAATAATGATTAACTTTATATTTGGATAGAATTTTTTTATTTCTGGAAGAATTAAAGGTAAAATATAAGGGCTACGAAAAGGAGATATTCCTAATTTTAAAGAGTCTACTTTTTTTGTAGAGTGATTATTAATATCTCTTAACATTTTTCCTTTTAAATTCAACATCTCTTTTATATTTTTAATAAAAATTTTACCGCTGGATGTCAAAGTAATGGGGTATTTATTTCTATCAAAAATTTTTATACCTAATTCAGCTTCAAGATTTGATACATATTGACTTAAAGATGGTTGAGATATAAAAAGTTTTTTTGCTGCTTTAGAAAAGCTTTTTTCTTCTGAAATTACAAGAAGATAACCTAATTTATTTAAATCCATATTCACTCCATTTTTATAGTTTGCTTAAATAAGTATTATAAACTATATTCAAATATTTTATAAAGATTATATACTATTTCGTATTGGATAATCAAGAAAATAAAGTATATAATATAGAGCAAGTTTTAATAAAATAAAGGGAGAATCGGGTAATGATAAAAAAAGTTTTATGTATGTCGGCACTGGTATCAAGTGTAGCAGTAGCGTCAAAAGGTGAATTTATAGGAAGTGGAAAAGGATATAATGGTGAAATTAAAGTCAAAGTATCTGGGGAAAATAATCAAATAAAAGAGATTGAGGTTATTAAGCATGAAGAATCTGGATTTACAAGAAGGGCAATGAAAAAGATAAGTGATGAAATAATAACAACTCAATCTTTAGATGTTGATAATATAGCAGGAGCTACATACACAAGTGAAGGACTTAAAGAGGCAGTAGCTAAAGCAATCGCTTCTTCAGGGATAATATTAAATAAAGTTGCAGTAAAAAATAAAATGATTTCTGAATATAAAGATATAGATACAGATGTAGTAGTAGTTGGAGGAGGAGGAGCTGGACTAGCTGCAGCTATAGCCGCAAAAGAAAATGGAGCTAGAGTAATTCTGTTAGAGAAAATGCCAATGGTTGGTGGAAATACAAACTATGCAACAGGTGGAATTAATGCAGCAGATACTTCAGTTCAAAAGAAGTTAGGAATAGAGGATTCAGCAGAGTTATACTATAATGATACTATGAAAGGTGGAAAAAACCTTAATGATGTTTCTCTTGTAAAAAAACTAACGCAAGAATCAAAATATGCTATTGATTGGCTAATATCAAAGGGTACTGATTTAACAGAGGTTTCTTTCTCTGGAGGACAAAGTGTGAAAAGAATTCACAGACCTACAGGTGGAAAAGCTGTTGGACCAGTAATCGTAGATGCTTTAAACTCAACTCTTGAAAATATGGGTGTCGAGACAAGAACTAATAGTAAAGTTGTAAATCTTTTAATGGAAAATAACAAAATTAGTGGAGTAGAAGTTGAAACTAATGGTAAAAAATATAAGGTTAATGCAAAAGCAGTTGTAATGGCTACTGGAGGATTTGGTGCTAATGCTGAGATGATAAAGCAGTATAATCCAAAACTAGAAGGGTTTGGAACAACAAATAACCCAGCAATTACAGGGGAAGGAATTCAACTTATTCAAGCTGTAGGAGGAGATGTTGTAGATATGACTCAAATACAAACTCATCCAACTGTAGCTCATAAAACATCGAATTTAATAACAGAAAGCGTAAGAGGAGAGGGAGCTATTCTTGTTAATAGAGATGGAAAAAGATTTATAAACGAGTTAGAAACAAGAGATGTTGTTTCTAAAGCTGAATTAGAACAAAAAGGTGGATCAGCATTCCTTATATTTGACCAAGAAACAAGAAATAATTTATCTGCTATAAATGGGTATGTAAGTAAAGGGTTAACGAAAGAAGCAGATTCAATAGTTGAATTAGGAAAAGTAATAGGTGTAGATTTTAAAGAGTTAGAAAAAACAGTAGGAAAATACAATGAATTTGTAAAGAACGGAAAAGATTTAGAGTTTGGAAAAAAAGGGTTACCAAGAGTAATATTACAAAAACCTTTCTATGCAATAGAGGTTTCACCAGCTATCCACCATACAATGGGAGGAGTTAGAATAAATGATAACGCAGAAGTGCTGGATAAAAATGGAAAGAAAATAGAGGGGCTTTATGCTGCAGGAGAGATAACTGGAGGAGTACACGGAGGAAATAGAATCGGTGGAAATGCAGTAACTGATATAATAGTATTTGGTAAAGTTGCAGGTGAAAACGCTGCAAAAATTATAAAATAGATTGATAGAAAAGTTCACAGGATTAAAAAAATCTTGTGGGCTTTTTTTTTTGATTCTAAATAAAAATAGAAATTTACTAATCTTTTACAAATTCAAACATTTTTTAACTTTAAATTGATTTTGTATTAACATTAGTCTGGTATTATACTCTTGAGTTTGAGAAAAAAATAATTTAAGGAGAAGTGATGAAAAAAAAGGAAACACTCTTAGCAACGCTATTTTTAATGCCAGCGTTAACAATTTTTACAATTTTTATATTTTATCCTATCTGTAAAACTTTCTATTTAAGTTTTTTCCAGTGGAATATGATAAGCAAAAATAAAAAATTCATAGGAATAGCTAATTATCTTGATATTTTAAAAGAGGAGAGCGTCCATAAATCTTTGATAAATACATTTATTTACATAGGGTTATTGATAGTTTTTAATTTTATACTACCGTATGTTATAGCATATGTATTAGCATTTTTAGTAAATAGAATGAAAAGCTTCTACAGAACAATGTTGTTTTTTCCGAGTATAATTTCGCTAGTTGTAGCTTCACTAGTTTTTGTATGGGTGTTTAATCCTATGATTGGACCTATATCTAAAATATATCAATTATTTGGATTAAAAGCTCAATTTTGGTTAAAAACAAATGGGTTGGTTATGGTGTTAATAACACTAATAACAGCTTGGAAAATTTTTGGATATAATCTAATTCTTCTTTTAGCTGGAATTTTAGAGGTTCCAACAGAGTTGATAGAGAGTGCAAAGTTAGATAAAGTGTCAAATTGGAAAATTTTCTTATATATAGTTATTCCAATGACATCATCAACAGCACTATATGTAATGGTTATGACAATAGTATATGGCCTTCAGCAGGTATTTGTCCCTATAAATGTTTTAACTCAAGGTGGACCGAATAACGGAAGTACAAATTTAGTGTATAGTATTTATCAATATGCATTTACATTCTTCCAAACAGGAAGAGCTTCAGCTTTATCGATAATTACAATGCTTTGTTTCTTTATATTGATTTCTATAAAGATCAAAGTTTTAGAAAAAGGAGTTTATTATGAAAATTAAAGAGAGTAAATGGCATATTTTATTTTTACTAATAATAGGAATACAAATTTTTCCATTGATATATATGTTATCAATATCATTTAAAAGTATGGATCAAATATACTCAGATCCTTTAAGTATAATTCCAAAAGTTATTACGCTTAGAAATTATAAATATATTTTTGAGAATGTAACAATATTTAGATATGTTTGGAATACATTTTTTATATCTTCAATTATAACTTTAGGAAAAATAGTAACAAGTGTTTTAGCGGGGTATGTTTTAGCTTTTAAAGATTTCAAAGGTAAAAAAGCCCTTATATTTTTAATACTAGGAACATTGTTCGTACCCTTCACAGTAACAATGATACCGAACTACTTAATGATATCAGAGCTAGGTCTTTTGAACAGTAGCTTTGGAGTTATTTTACCTCAGCTAGCGGATGGAATGGGTGTGTTTATGATTGTTCAAAATATGAAAGGAATTCCAAAATCGATTTTAGAAGTTACAAAGTTAGATAAGATAAAAGAAACGAAAGTTTTATACTACATAATACTACCAATGATAAAGAACTCAATAATATCTATGGGAATACTGTTTTTTATAAACTCATGGAATGAGTACTTCTGGCCGCTGTTAATACTGAGTGATAAGAAAAATTATACCCTTTCGTTAGCACTTCAAATGTTTATAAGTTCAGAGGGTGGAAATGATTGGGGAGTTACAATGGCTATAGCGGGATTAACTATTATATTCCCGATAATAATGTATGCGTTTTTCCAGAAAAAAATAATGACAAGTTTTGTAAAATCAGGAGTAAAAGGATAGGTAATTATGAAAGAGATAAGATTTAAAAATATATCGAAGAGTTATGGAGATACAAAGATTGTAAATAGTTTAGATTTAACAATAAATGCAGGTGAAAGATTAGTGTTATTAGGTCCATCAGGATGTGGAAAAAGTACAACATTAAGAATGATAGCAGGATTAGAAGAGATAACATCTGGAGATATGTATTTTGGTGATGAAAGAATAAATGATGTTGAAGCTGGAGATAGGGGAATTGCTATGGTTTTCCAAAACTATGCCCTATATCCTCATTTAACAGTTTGGGACAATATAACATTTGGATTAAGAATGAATGGTGTTGATAAAAAAGAGATAGAGAAAAGAACCACAGAAGTTGTAAAAATATTAAATCTTCAAGGGTTGGAAAAAAGATATCCAAAAGAGTTGTCAGGAGGACAAAGACAAAGGGTAGCATTAGGAAGAGCAGCAGTAAAAAATTCAGATTTCTTTTTACTTGATGAACCTCTATCAAATTTAGATGTCCAACTGAGAAATACTTCAAGAGAGGAGTTAGTAAAGTTACACGAGATAAATAGACCAACATTTATTTATGTAACACATGATCAGATTGAAGCTATGACAATAGGACATAGAATAGCGATATTAAATAAGGGCGATTTACAACAAATTGATACTCCAGAAGAGGTCTATAAAAACCCTGCAAACATATTTGTAGCTAAATTTATAGGAACACCTCCGATGAATATACTGACAAGTAAAATTGCAGATGGAAAAATCTATATTGAAGAGAGTTTTGTAAGTACAAATATAGAAAATATTCCAAATTTAAATGGTAGAAATCTGATTTATCTAGGAGTAAGACCAGAACATATGGTTGTTTATAAAGAGGATGGGATAGGTAGAGTTGAAGGAGAAGTCATTAGAGTAGAAAACTATGGAAATCAAAAGTGTGTTTCAGTAAAAGTAGGAAATGAAAATGTAAAAGCGTCTATAAAAAATGAGCAGGATATAAAAAAATATGAGAAAGTTTATTTAGAAATAGATGCTAAAAAATGTAGTTATTTTGATATAAAAACAGAGAAAAATTTGATTTGGGAGGAGAAATAATGAAAAAAAATATTTTAAAAGGTGCTATATTGGGAAGTTTACTTTTAGTAGGATGTGGAAAAGAGGAGAAAGTAGCAATAGAAAATAAGCCAATCGAGATAGAGTATTGGCATGTGGCTTCAGAAAGTTTTGGTGGTGGAACAATAAAAGAGTTAGTAAAAAACTTCAATGAACAAAATCCAGATATAAAAGTTATTGAAAAATTTAATCCGGATATGTACAAAGGATTAACACAAAATTTACAAATTGCAGTAGCGGCTAGAAAAAAACCTGCTATTGTTCAAATGGGATATTCATATTTAAACTATGCACATGATAACTTTGAATTTGTAACAGCTCAAGAGGTTGTAGATAAATATTTCCCAGAGGATAAAAATTATTTTAATACAGAATTTTTACCAAATATATTAGAGCTAGGTCAAGTTAAGGGAAAACAAGTAGGGATTCCTTACTCAATAAGTAATCCTATTATGTATATTAACTCTGATTTAATGACAGCTGCAGGAATTGATATGAACAATACTCCAAAAGATTGGGAAACAGTTAGAAAATATTCAGAGACAATAAAAGAAAGAACTGGAAATATGGGATTATTCGTTCAAGAGTTTGCAGATAACTGGGCACAGCAGGCTTTAATGGAAGGAAATGGAGGGCAGATTTTAGAGGAGAGAGATGGAAAAACAATTCCAACATTTGCTTCAAAAGAATCGGCAGCAGCATATCAATACTTAGCAGATATGGTAAAAGATGATATAGCTTTACATGCAAGTAATGATGAAGGGTTCCAAACATTTTTAAATGGAAAGCTAGGAATGGTTATTACAACAATCGGAAAAAGAGATAATTTTGAATCGAGTGCAAACTTTAAAATAGTTGGAGAAAAGTTCCCGTTATTTGAAGGGAAAGCTAGAAAATTACCAGCTGGTGGAAATATGTTAATGATAATGACTGAAAACTCAGATGAGCAAAAAGCATCTTGGAAATTTATGAAGTATCTATTAAGTGAAGAGGCTTCAGAGAAATGGACTAAAGGAACTGGATATTTACCATCTGCAATTCAAGATGAAAATAGTGGAATTGCAAAATTTTTAAATGAAAATCAACTTATGAAAGTTGCAAGTGAGCAATTAAAAGATATGGGTAAATGGGCAAGTTTCTCTGGATCAAACGCTCTTCAAGCTGAACAACTTTTAATAGATGTAAGAGATGTAATCTTAAGTGGACAGAAAAAAGCTGAGGAAGCTTTAAAAGAAACCGAAGATAAAATAATGAATTTAGTAAAATAGGAGTAAAGAATGAAAGAAAATATATTTGTAAGTGATCTTATATTTTACAATGATACAAAAGAGGAGACACTAGATTTTATAGAAACAAATAGATTAGAAAATATGGAGTTTTTCTTAGAGCCGGGAGATTTTAACCACACGGAAAAGCTTAAATTTATTTTAAAAAATGCTAAATTTAAAGCTTTATCTTTTCATGGACCATATAGATATTTTAATATAGATTGCAGTAATATTTTATGGGAGGAGTTAAAACTTAAATTCGTAGAAGCTTTAATTTGTTGTAAAAAAAATAAAGGTGAATTTATTGTTCTTCATACAAACGAGGCAAAAAGAAAAGATACTTCTAAAAAAGAGATTGAGAAAAAACTTGATGAATTACTACTACTTTCAAATGAGATTGGAGTACAAATTTTAGTTGAAAATGTTGGAGTAGGAAAGAATATGATTTATTCACAAAAAGATTTTGAAAAGTTAGTTAAAGAAAAACAGCTGAAAGTTTTAATAGATATCGGACATCTATTAGCAAATAAATGGAGTTTAGAAGACCTATTGAAAGAAATAAAAGAGGATGTAATTGCATATCACATCCATAGTAATGATGGAGAAAAAGATTTACATGAATCAATATTTAACTCAACATTTGATGGAGAAGAAATTTTAAAGATTATTAAATCTGAAACACCAGATGCAAAATTAGTTTTAGAATATTCACCAATTACAGATAAAAATATACTGTTAAAAGATTTAAAGAGAATAAAGGAGATTATAGCTTAATGAAACAATATAAAGGATATCTTTTTGATATCGATGGAACAATTTTACTTGGAGATACATTAATTCCAGGAGCAAAAGAGAAAATAGATGAGTTAAAAAAATCTGGAAAAAAAGTAGCGTTTTTTACAAATAATTCTTCTAAAAATCCACAGAGATATGTTGAAAAATTTAGATCTGTGGGGATGGATGTTGTTGTAGAAGATATTATTACTGCTGGAATAGTTCTTCTGAATCATATTAAAAAAAATTATAAGGATAAAAAGGTTTTTATAATAGGAACTGAGGAGTATAAAAATCTATACCGTGAAATTGGAGTTGAGGTTGTAGAAAATATTACCGATTTTAAAAATCCGAATGTAGATATAGTAATAGTTGCTTTGGATCCAGAGCTAAATTTTCAAAAATTAGAAATGGCGTGCAGATTATTAAAAAATGATGTAAAATATTTTGCTGCAAATGAGGATCTAGTATATCCAGTAGAGGATAAGGTGTATCTTCCAGATTGTAAAGCTATTTGCAATATGTTAGAGCTTTGTACAGATAAAACTCCAATATATTTTGGAAAACCAAATTCAATCATGCTAAGCTACGCTCTTGAAAGAGTAGACCTAGATAAGGAAGAGATTGTAATAGTAGGAGATAGACTTTATACAGATATAGCGTGTGGAAAGTTAAATGGTTGTGATACGATTCTTGTTTTAACAGGAGAAGCAAGCGGAAATGAAGAAACAGATTTTGTACCAACATATATACTAAATAGCATAAAAGATATATAAGTTAAAATGGCGTGGATCTAATTAGGTATTTGTGTAAACCTTCAAGTTTTGGATAGCTTTAAATTATCTAGCTTGGAGGTTTTTTTAGTGAAAAAATAAAAAAATAAAAAACTTTGTTGACAAAATTTGTTTATTGTGGCATAATAATTTTGTTAGCGGGAAATGCCGCAGACGACAAATGAATGAAAAGGACATTAACAACCGAATAGAGAAAATAGTCAGAAGTT
>DIXX01000046.1:22338-35078 GCA_002428805.1 Cetobacterium sp. UBA6069 | reverse complement strand
TAGGAGCTCTTTTCCATGACGTTGCCGATCATAAATTTGGATATTCGGATATTGATCGTAAAAATATTATTGAATCATTTTTAGTCAATACTTCTTTAACTAGAAATCAGATTGAACATGTTATATACATAGCTAATAATACTTCTTTTAGCAAAGGAACAGCCTTACAAACTTTAGAAAGTAAGATAGTTCAAGATGCAGATCGTCTAGATGCTTTAGGGGCGATTGGTATAGCTCGAACATTTACTTTTGGAGGAGCTTTTAAAAGAGATATTTATAATCCCGAAGAAAAAAATGATACTATTTCTCATTTTTATGACAAACTTTTAAAATTAAAAGATTTAATGAATACAGAAGAGGGACGTGTTGAAGCTGAAAAAAGAGAAAAATTTATGACCCAGTTTTTAGAACAATTTTATTCAGAGATTTTAGGAACAAATTAATTTTAGGGAGATGAGAGTATAAATGAATATTTCAAGCACAAATAATTCAGAAATTATTTTTGATCTTGTTATAGAAAATGGAACCATTATTTTTGGATATAATAGACCTTCTCAAATTTTAAATATTGGAATTTTAAAAGATAAAATTTATACATTTTCCAAAGAAACTTTGCGTGGAAAAAATTTTATTGATGCTAAAAATCTGTATGTTTGTCCTGGATTTATTGATATCCATAGTCATTCTGATATTTCTGGCTTTAGTAATAAAAATTGTTTAAGCAAATTATATCAAGGTGTCACAACAGAAGTTAATGGAAATTGTGGTATTGGAATCTTCCCAACAACACAGGAGAACCGAACTAATCTTGCTAAATATATTCAAACTCATTCAGACATCAATTATCACTCTATTCCACTAGAAAAAATAAATACTTTTTCTGATTTGAAAACTGAATTAAATAGATATAAGCTTAATACAAACCAAGGCTACCTTGTTGGAGCTGGTTGCTTAAGAATTGCTATCATGGGCTTTAAATCTAGAATTGCGACAGATGAAGAGATTTATAAAATGACATCTCTTCTTGAAAAACAGTTTGAAGAGGGAGCTCTTGGAATATCTTTTGGATTAGTTTATCAACCTGGAAACTTTATGAGCAAGAAAGAGATAATTGAAATCCTAAAAGTTGTAAAAAAATATGATAAAGTAGCATCTTTTCATATGAGAGACGAAGGTGATAAAATTATCGAATCAATCGAAGAAATCATTTTCTATTCTAAAATGAGTGGTGCTAAAATTAATATATCTCATTTAAAAGTTATGAATAAGAAGAACTGGGGAAAAGCTGAGGAGATTTTAAAAAGTCTAAAAACTGCTAAGAATATGGGAGTAGATATATCTTTTGACCAATATCCATATAACGCTACCTGTACTAATCTTTTTGTTTTATTACCACAAAATATTTTTAGTGGTGATATCAATCTTTTTATTAAAGATATTCCTACTTTATCAGAAAATATTTTAAAAGAGATCTGGAAAAACATTAATAAAAGAGGTGGTGGAAAAAATATTAGTATTTCAAATTTCTGTACTAATCTTTTTAATTTTAACGGTTTTTCTCTATACGAGGTCTCAAAAATTTTAAACTTAAGTGAAGAGGAAAGCGTTCTATACCTAATTAAAGAATCGGAAGGCTCTGTACAAGCTATATATTTCTCCTTAGACATGAAAGATGTTAAAACTTTCCTTAAATCTGACTATGGAGTTATTGCAAGTGATGGAAACTCTTTTCCTATGACAGATCCTTTTAATCTTGGTACTCCACATCCTCGAAGCTTTGGAACTTTTCCTAGATATATAGATCTTCTAAAAAATGAACTTCCCATAGAAAAGATTATAAACCGTATTACATCTAAGCCTGCTAAAATTTTTAGAATTTCAAATAGAGGTGAAATCCGTGAAAATTATTTTGCAGATATAACAATCTTTAACTTGGATGAGATAAAAGACAACTCTACTTTTGAAAACCCATTTTTAAAACCAAGTGGCATTAAACATGTTATCCTTAATGGTAAAATTATAGTTTGTAACAGCTCTGCTTTAGATTCAAAAAATGGTTACATAATTTAATCTAAAATAGGAAAAAACTAAAAAAGCTTCCTTATAATCTTTTAAGGAAGCTTTTTTTCTATTTTTTAACTCTACTTAAGATTTTATTTCTCAAGTCAAAATCTTTATCTATTTTTTTGTTAGTCATTCTTTCAGAAATAGATGTATTTCCATAACGACAAATATCTTTTATCTCAGCTTCTGTAAGAGAGTTCTTCTCTTTTGATATTAATTCTTGAAAATATCTTTTATTCTCAATAAATTCTTTTATACAACTTTCCTCTTTTGTAGAGAAAAAATTATAAAAATCACTTACATATCCATTTGGTATTGCATAAGGATTCTCATTTGGAATAAACATAATCTTAGCATTAGAACCTCTCGTTATGTGATGAATAGTTTTATCAGGAGATTCCCATACAGCAAAAACTTCTTTTTCAAAAATAATATCTGATTCTAAAATAGAGATTCCATATATAATTTTTCCACCGTGTAAATCAATATATTTTTCAACAGTCTCAAAAGAATCGTTAACATTATATTTTTTTATCTGTATATTATTATCAGTTAACTTACGAGTTAAAAAAATATAATCTTTATAATGTATAAATCTTTCTAATTCGTTATAAATAACTTCTGGACAGTTCAATTTTGAATAAGATCTCATAACTACCTCCAAAAAATCAAATATTTTTTGATTTTACTTATATTATAACCCTTATTAGAAATATTTACAAGGAATGATTATATATGAAAGTAAAAGACGAGAGCAAAAATATAAAGTCAATAATAAATATTACAGATATTTTTTTATTCCTCTCTATAAACTGGATAAAAATCATGTAGTGTTACTGGATGAATATTCAATCCTTTTATATCTTTTTGAGCTCCTACAATAATTACACTATTGTATAACATTACGTGAGGCGTATCGTGAACAATCTTTTGTTGAGCTTCTTCATATATCTTTAATCTTTCATTTTGATCAGCTGTAACTTTCCCTTTATCTAATAATATATCTACTTCCTGGTTTGAATAGAACGATCTATTTCCCGGACTTCCCATAGATTTTGAATGGAACATTGGATATAATCCATAATCAGCATCACCTGTTACTGTTCCCCATGAACCTAAAAACATATCAAAATTACCTTTTTCAGTTAAATCATAAAATGTTCCACTCTCAACAATTGTTATTTTTAAATCTATTCCAATATCTTTTAAATTTGCCTGAATAACTTCTGCTATGGCTTTTTCATCACTTGATCCTTGAGTTAAAACTTCTAAAGTTAGTCCACTGCTGTTTTTAGACTTAGCTAAAAACTCTTTTGCCATTTCTAAATTATACCCAACATTTTTTACAGTATCTGTAAATCCAAACACATTCGGAGCTATCACAGAGTTTGCAACTTTTCCATAACCATTTAAAATTATATTCACAATTGCTTCTTTATCAATAGCATAATCTATCGCTTTTCTCAAATTTTCATCTTGAAAAACTGCTCTTTTATTATTAAATCCTAAATATCTATATGAATATGATGACTTCGTATGAAGAACCAATTCTTTATTAGTTTCAATTTTTGGAGCATCGACAGTACTTATATCTAATGCAATATCAATCTCTTTTGTTTCTAACGCTATATCTCTATTTGTTGGTTCTGTAATTGTTTTAAATACCAGTTTATCAAATGCTGGTGGAGTTAAAAAATAGTTCTCATTTTTATCTAAGATTACTTGATCTCCAATAATCCATGAATTATATTTATATGGACCTGTTCCTACTACATCTAGATTTTCACCTGAACTCTCCACTACTTTTTTATTCACTATACCTAAAGCTGGATGTGATAAATGATATAATAAAGGCGCAAATGGTGTTTTTGTAATAATCCTTAATGTAGATGGCTCTATAATCTCTATTTTCTCTATAGGTGGTACAATAAAACTTATTCTTGGAGATTTCATCATTCTTTCAAAAGAAAATTTTATATCCTCCAATTCAAGGGTATCTCCATTATGAAACTTAACATTGTTTCTTATTTTAAAATCATAAATTCTATCATCTACTTTAGTCCAACTCTCAGCTAATCCTGGAATTATATTTCTATCCCCATCAACCTCTACAAGTCTTGAGTAAATTTGTTTATTTATTCTTAGAGAAAAGCCATCATTTGCATTATGGACATCTAATGATCTTGGATTGCCACTCTGGGCTATTCTTAATAGATTTTCTCCGACTTTCTTATCTTCTTTTGTACAACTTAATAAAACCACTGTAAATACTAAAAATATTAAATTTTTTATCATCTTTGATTTTCTGATAAACATCATTAAACTACCTCCTCTATTTTTATAACGCTTATAATATCACATCAAATAAATAAAAAATAGTAGTTACTTTTTTGTAACTATTGTCATCAAATATACTTTTATAGAAAAAAGGCAAGAAAAAATTTTTTTCTTGCCTTTTTTCTATAAAAAGATTAAATTATATCTTTTAAAGCTGCATTTGGAATAAATACATCTTTACCATTAAATACAACAATACCGTTGAACTTAACTTTTTTACCATCTAACTCATAGTAATTTTTATTTTCTGCGAATACATATTTTTTCCCACCCTTAGAAAGAGTAAATACTGGTTGGAATTTATTAGTTGTATCTATTTTTACATCAATTCCCATATCCTTTATTCTTTTCCCTGGAACAAATAGCTCATCAGTTGCAGCATCTAAATCTAAGTTCATAGCTTTAGCTATATAAAGTGCTACATCTGAGTTATTAACTGTTCCTGTTAATTGGTTAGCATAGTTTGATGTATACACATAAAGAGGTACATCCTCACCTGTATGACCATTTGTTGTCCAACCTAAGTGAGCTCTTTCACTCATAGCTTTTCCTAAAACCTTTTCGATTCCTGATGTTTTTTCTGCTGCTTTTATACCTTCTAATTCAGCATCAGTTAGTTCTAATCCAAGCATATCTTTAGCTAAAGCTTTTGCTGCAGATTTATTAGCTAATATTTTTTCAGCAGTTAACACTTCAGTAAATTTAGCTTTTCTCATATCTTTTGTAAATACATCTATAGGTAACTCTGGATAATTAGATGATGTAGCTAAGTTTCCAATAGATATTCCACCAGTTCCATGATCTGTTACAGCAACAACTAAAGTATCACTATTTTTCTTAGCATACTCTAAAGCCACTCCAACTGCTTTATCAAATGCCATAAACTCTGAAGTTATAGCTATTGGATTGTTTGCATGTCCTGCCCAATCAACTTTTGAACCTTCTACCATTAGGAAGAATCCATCTTCATCTTTTGAAAGTAATTCTATTGCTTTTTCTGTCATTTCCGCTAAAGATGGAACTGTTTTCTTATCACGATCTAAATCATATGGTATATCTTTTTCAGCAAATAATCCCCATACAAAATCTTTGTTTAAGCTTTTCATCTCATCTAAAGTTTGTACTATATTATATCCGTTAGCTTTTAAAGCTTCTAACATATCCTCTCCATCAGTACGCTTCTTTGAGTTCGCTTCAGTTGCATTATCTTTTTTCAGATAGCTTTTACCTCCACCAAAAACTACATTTAAGTTCTGATGAACTTGTTGCTCTCCGATTACAGAGTAGTTATTTCTATGAATTGAGTGAGTAGTGAAGTCTGCTGGTGTTGCATGTAACACTTCTGAAGTTGCTACAATTCCTACTGCTTTTCCATTTAATTTAGCTGCTTCTAAAACTGAGGCTGCTGGTGCTAGTTCATCTCCTGCATTTGGAACTCTAGCTCCTTTTAAGGTTGCAGCTTTTGGTTTCACTCCTATCAGCTTATCCTGTGTTTTCCATCCTGTTGCAAGTGCTGTTCCTGCTGGAGCAGAGTCAGCTATAAAAGTATCAGAGTTATAAGTCTTTACTAACCCAGATGCTAACTCATCTATGTTTAAGCTCTCTCCATCATTATATACCGCTCTTGCTAATGTTGATACTGTTGAGCTCGAACCGTCCGGAATAAGGAATATTACATTCTTAGCAAAGCCTGGTTTTACATCTTTTAAAGCTACTGCCTGTGCTGTTCCTGCCATTGTTAAAAATGCTGTTAATGCTGCCAATTTAAATTTCATCTTACTCAATTTTATTGCCCCCTACTTTTAAATTTATATTTATAAAACAATTCTAACATTGAGTTGTTAAATTACTATAAATTCTTGGTAAAAGTTTTGTAAATAATTTTTTTATAAAAAATAAAAGTGCTAGAATAACTTTCTAACACTTTTACAAATATTTCTATATTTAAAAACTACATTGCATTTCTATAAATTTCAATTATTTCATCTAATGTTGCTTGTTTTGGATTTGTTAATCCACAAGCATCTTTCAATGCATTTGTTGCTAAAGTTACAAAGTCCTCTTCTTTAGCTCCAAGTTCTTTTATTCCTGATGGAATTCCAATGTCTTTTGATAATTTCATAATAGCTTCTATTGCTAAATCAGCAGAATTCTTATCTTTTATATCATGTGGGTTAACCCCCATTAATACTGCTACTTTTTTCAATCTTTCTTCTGACACTGATGCATTATATCTAACTACGTGTGGTAATAATATTGCATTACAAACTCCATGTGGTAAATCATAGAATCCACCTAATTGATGAGCCATTGCATGAACATACCCTAAAGATGCACTGTTAAAAGCCATTCCTGCTAAGTATTCAGCATAAGCCATATTATCTCTAGCTTCAATATCCTGTCCATTTTCAACTGCTGTTCTTAAATTTTTAGCAATTAACTCTATAGCTTTTTCAGCACAAGCATCCGTTACTGGAGTTGCTATTGTTGAAACATAAGCTTCTACTGCATGAGTTAAAGCATCCATTCCTGTTGCTGCTGTTAAACTTTTTGGCATATCTAACATTAACTCAGGGTCATTTACTGCAATAATTGGAGTTACATTTTTATCTACTATAGCCATTTTTACATGTCTATCTTCATCTGTTATTATACAAAATCTTGTCATTTCTGAAGCTGTTCCTGCTGTTGTATTTATAGCTATTAAAGGAAGTTGTGGATGCTTTGATTTGTCAACACCTTCATAATCTTTAATATCTCCACCATTTGCAGCGACTAAAGCAATTCCTTTAGCTGCATCATGAGGTGATCCGCCACCAAACGATATAACAAAGTCACAATGATTATCTCTTAAAGCCTTTAATCCATGATTTACATTTGTAACAGTTGGATTTGGTTTTGTCTCATCATATATAACATAACCTATTCCATTTTCATCTAATAAATTTGTTAAACTTTTAACTAATCCAATTTTAACCAAAACATGATCTGTTACTATTAAAGCCTTTTTTAATCCTCTAGAATGAATCTCGCTTCCTAAACCTTTTACCGATCCTTTTCCCATATAAGAGATTGTTGGCATAAAAAATACATACGACATTTCAATTCCTCCTCATTTTGTAGATATCTTTGCAAACAGATAATACTCCATTTTCAAAAAAAAATCAACCTTTTTTTGAACATTTTAATTCGAATAAGTGTTCAATTGCAGGAAATCTAGTCTCTCCAAACGATATCTTTTACATCAAACCACTTTTTGATTGATGGTTCTTTTAAAGAGTTATAAATCGGATTAATTACAACCATAGGCTCATGATTTTCTGAAACCCCTTCTATTCTTAAATACTCTCCCACACCTATATTTTCCGAAAGATTTAAATCCTGTCCAACTTTTCTTTCAATAACTCTTCCATTTTTTATAACTTTCCATATTAAACTTTTAGAAGAGAATAATCTGATTGAAACATTTCCATCAACTTCATCCCCTGGATAAATAACTTTACCATCATTTTCCATTCTTAATTTTATCTCTCCAACTCTAGATATATATGTTCTTCCCTTTTTTAAATTCTCCAAAATATTTTTACTTGTATATTTATCTAATCTTATATAGTTTAATGGATCTCCTAAAGTTAATCCATGATTATCGCTTCCAGCTACAGCAAATATCTTATGACCATCACACCATAAAATATCTAAAGCTTCTAATGCTTTTTTATCATAATACGGATTTCTATCTTCTGATGTAGGTGAGTTTATAACCTCTATAAAATCCAAATCCTTTAAATCTATATTATAGAACAATCCCAAACACATTTTTGAACTATTATGGAATGGATGATTTAACGAAACAAATCCACCTTGTTTTTTAACTTCGTGGAATATCTTTTTTAGTGATGCTTCTCTAGTTTCTTCTTCATTCACAAAATCATAATAATCAATAAGTTGTCTAAGACCAAAAAGATTGAAATGCCCTAAGTCATCAAGAGTTAATTCTGTTGATGGAATAACAGGTTTATCTAAATCAGGATATTTTGTCAACACACTGTTGTGCTCTGTTGGAAATATAAAATCTATTCCTTTATCTAAAATTTCTCTCTTCAATTCTTTTAATGTTATACTTCCATCAGATACATTCGTATGATTATGTAACTCTCCTGCATACCACTCTTTTACATCTGGATAGTGTTCTTTTAAACTAATTTTTTTCATATTCTCTTTTTTTATCAAATTTCCATTTTCAACTATAACTTCCAATTCAAATTCACTATCAACTAAATATGGTTTTAATAGCTTCATTTTCCATTCTCCAGTTGGAATTTCTCCAGGAATACAGCAATTTGATGTACTTTCCCAATGTGTTGTTATATAATATTTCTTTTTAAAAGTTTTAAATGATGTTAAAATTCTTGTTCTTCCTTCACTATCTTCTAAAGATATAATTACATGTTGAAATGGTCCTTTATTTAAATTTAATGATATTCTATTTGTCCCCTCTGGAATATCAAATCTATATTCTAATTTTTCTACTTTTTTATTATTATCAAATTTACCTTTAAATATCATCTTCCCCTCCTCAATTATCTGAATAAATTTTAACACAAAGATGTTAACTTTTAATGAACTCTTTGTAAAAGAAACGTTAAATTATTTTTATTTTTTTCCTCTCTTAACTTGTCAATTATAGGGGCATCTCAGCCTATTCAAAAACACAAAAAGCACAAAAATTTCCATTTTTGTGCTTTTTATGTTATAATATTCACATAATATTTTTTAAGAGGTGATTTTATTGAAGTTTAAATTTATCGCGTTATTTTTTCTTTTAACAATTTGTGTTTTCTCTAAAGAGATTGAATCTTCAAGCAAAATAAAAACTTACGTAAAAAAATATGCTAAAACTGAAACTACTGCTACTAATATATACAATAGTATAATCGAACACTCTAATAAACATGATGTCGAACCTGAATTGATTGCGGCTATCATCAAAGTTGAAAGTGATTTTAGACAAAGCACAGTATCTCGTGTTGGAGCAACTGGTCTTATGCAACTTATGCCTAAAACAGCTAAACTTATGAAGGTAAATCCACATAATATCAATTCAAATATCAAGGGAGGAACTAAGTATATCGCTTGGTGTTTAGAACAAAATAAAAACAATCTTACTTTGGCTCTTGCATCTTATAATGCTGGTATTGGGAATGTAAAAAAATATAATGGTATTCCTCCATTTAAAGAAACTCAAAACTATGTAAAAAAAGTTATGAAAGAGTACAGATATTTAAAGGCATAAAAACTAAAACTATTAAAAGAAAAAATAAATCACAAAAAAACTGGTTTAAGATATAACTTAAGCCAGTTTTTTATTTTAAATATTAATTTTCCACATATGCTTTTTTAAAGAAATATCCTCCTAGTGGCGATTTCGTCCAACCTTTTACTTTCGGATTAGCTACAACCACACTTGTATAGTAATAAAGAGGAATAACAGGCATATCATTCATTAATATATCTTCTGCTTTATGAAGAAGAGCCGTTCTTTTTTCTGGATCACTCTCTTTCTGAGCTTCTTTTACATAGCTATCATACTCTGGGTTAGAGTATCCCGCAGCATTATTTCCTCCACCTGTTAACCACATATCTAAGAAGTTCATTGGATCATTATAATCAGCTATCCATCCATGTCTAGCGATATCATAATTCAAACTGTTTCTAGTTGTTTGGAATACTGCCCACTCTTCATTTTTCAATTCAATATTCACACCTAAATTTTTCTTCCACATATCTTGAACAGCTTGAGCTACCATAGCGTGTCCATCCCCTGTATTAAATGTAAATGTTAATTTAGGAATTGAATCTGGCGTTGTATATCCTGCTTCAGCCAATAATTTTTGAGCTAACTCTACATCTCCTTCTGCTGGTAAATAAGAACTATTCCCAGTGAAATCTTTTCCATCTGTTGCTACAATTCCTGCTGGTACAAAACTTTTTGCTGGAAGCTGACCTGCTTTTGTCACTTGCTCTACAATTAACTTTTTATTTATAGAAAGAGCTAGGGCTTTTCTTACTCTTGAATCTCCTAAAAACTTAACAACCTCTGGGTTGCTATTGTTTCCAGATACATTCACAACATAGAAATATGTTCCTAAATATGGATATATTTTTCCCTCTCCACTTGATAAAAGAGATGGAATTTCACTCGATGGAGGCGAATCTATTATATCAACCTCTCCAGATTTAAAAGCATTTAAATATGTCTTATCATCTACAATCATATCAAATCTTAACTCGTCCAACTTAACCTCTGATCTTCCCCAGTAATTTTCATTTGGAACCAATAAGATGTTTTCTTTAGGACTCCAAGCTTTAATTTTGAATGGTCCATTACCTATATACGTTTTAGCATCTATTGCCCAAGCTGAATTGCTTTTTACAACATCCTCTCTCAATGGGAAATAAGCTGGGAATGATGTTAGAGCTAAGAAATATGGTGTTGAATTTTCTAAAGTTACCTCTAATGTTCTATCATCTAAAGCTTTTACTCCTAACTCTCCTTCTCCAACTTCACCATTATAGAATTTTTCTCCATTTTTTATATAAAATAGCTGATATGCATATTCCATTGCTGTATCTGCTGTCAACCCTCTTTTCCAAGAATATACAAAATCTCCTGCCTTTACTGGTTTTCCATCAGACCATTTTGCACCTTCTCTTATTTTGAAAGTATAAACCAATCCATCCGCAGATATATCTACCGATTCTGCAGCTGCAGGAACTGATTTTCCTCCCTCACCTTCTACAAAAAGACCTTCAAACACATTTGATGCAACAATAGAACCATCAACCGCTGTATTCAGTTGTGGATCTATTGTTTTAGGATCCGTTCCTAAATTATAAGATACAGTACTTTTCTTTTCTTCAGAACCTGCTCCTACCTTTTCTTCAGTTTTCCCTCCACAAGATGCCAACAATAAAACTAATGATGCTAATGCTAAATTTTTTCCATTTAATCTCCCTAACATAAAGCCTCCTTTTAAAATTAGTATATTTTATTATATGTTTAACTAAAGTTTATTATATAGATGACATGCTACTTTATGATTCTTTTTTACTTCTATAAGTTGCGGTTCTTTATCATGGCATTTTTCAGAAACCTTTGGACAACGAGTTTTAAATCTACAACCTGCACTTGGATTTATTGGTGTTGGTATATCTCCCTCTAAAATTATTCTCTCTTTTTTTAAAGATATGTCTGGGTCTGGAATTGGAATTGCTGAAAGCAATGCCTGAGTATAAGGATGTAATGGTGTATTGTATACACTGTCACTTTCAGAAATTTCAACTAATTTTCCTAAATACATTATCCCAACTCTATCTGAAATATGTTTTACCATTGATAAATCGTGAGCTATAAAAAGATAAGTTAATCCTAATTTTTCTTGTAACTCCTCTAAAGTATTTATAATCTGTGCTTGAATAGAAACATCTAAAGCTGATATAGGTTCATCACAAACTATAAATTCTGGATCACAAGCCAAAGCTCTAGCAATTCCTACCCTTTGTCTTTGTCCTCCTGAAAACTCATGTGGATATCTACTTATATGAGAAGCATTTAAACCAACTAATTCTAAAATTTCTAAAACTTTTTTATCTCTATTCTCTTTTTCATAAAGATTATGAATTTCCATAGGTTCCTTTATTATATCTCCTATTGTTTGTCTCGGATTTAATGAAGCATATGGGTCTTGAAATATCATTTGAATTTTTCTTCTAAAACTTTTCATCTCTTGAAAATTTAAATTTGTTAAATTTTTTCCATCATAAACAATGTCACCAGAAGTAGGTTCGTAAAGCTTAACAATTGTTCTTCCTAAACTCGTTTTACCACACCCTGATTCTCCAACTAAACCTAAAGTTTCTCCTTTTCTAATCTCCAATGAAACATCATCCACAGCTTTTAAAATTTTTCTATTTTTTTTAAAAACACTATTTTTGATATTAAAATATTTACAAAGATTTTTTATTTCTAATAGATTCTTTTCCATAATCCCTCCCAACTAATTTATACCAACTTTAGGTGCATCCTTATGATTTAACCAACATGCTGATTTATGATTTTCATCAATCTCGAAAAATGGTGGCATACTCTCTCTACATACCTTCATAGAATATTCACATCTCTCATAAAAAGGACAACCTTTTGGAGGGCTTAATAAATCTGGTGGAGTTCCCATTATTGGTTTTAATTTTTCTTTTCCAACTCTTTCTGGATTAGGAACACTTTTCAAAAGACCAAGAGTATAAGGGTGCTTTGTATTATAAAATATATCTCTTGTTAC
>DIXX01000046.1:14069-22087 GCA_002428805.1 Cetobacterium sp. UBA6069 | reverse complement strand
ACTCCTAAGTCATGTGTAATCAAAATGATTGATGTATCACTCATTTTCTTTATCTTTCTCATTAAATCTAAAATCTGAGCTTGAATTGTAACATCTAAAGCTGTTGTTGGTTCATCAGCTATAAGAAGTTCTGGATTACACGCTAAAGCCATCGCAATCATAACTCTTTGACGCATTCCACCTGAAAACTCATGAGGATATTGATGCATCCTAGTTCTTCCCATAGGAATTCCAACTGCTTCTAAAAGTTGAACTCCTTTTTCAAAAGCATCCTTTTTGCTCATACCTTTATGAACAACTAATGTTTCTATTATCTGTTTTCCAATTGGAGTTAAAAGATTTAAAGATGTCATTGGATCTTGGAATATCATTGAAATTTTATTTCCTCTTATAGAGTTCATCTCTTTCTCTGTAAGTTTATCTATTCTTTGCTCATTGAATATAATCTCTCCCTCTTTAATCTTTCCATTTTCTTCTAAAAGTTTCATTATACTCATCATAGTGATACTTTTTCCACTTCCAGATTCACCAACCACTCCTAAAACCTCACCTTTTAACAAATCAAAGGTTACACCTCTTACAGCTTGGACCTCTCCATGATGAGTACTAAAAGAGGTTTTTAAATTTTTAACTTCTAATAATTTTTTCATACTCTACCCCCTAACCTTTGGATCTAAAGCATCTCTTAACCCATCACCTAAAAGATTAAATGCTAGGATTGTAAAACATATCGCTAATGTTGGAAATATAAGTTGGTATGGATAAAGCCTAAACCCTCCAAGTGCATCATTTGCTAAAGTTCCCCACGAAGCAGCAGGTGGTGTTATTCCAAGTCCAATAAAACTTAAAAAAGCTTCTGTAAATATAGCTGATGGTATTTGTAGAGTTAATGTAACTATTATCGAACTCATACTATTTGGTAGAAGATGCTTAAAAAGTATTCTTCTATTTGAAGCGCCTAAAGTTCGAGCAGCTAAAACATACTCTTGTTGCTTTAATTGTAAAATTTCTCCTCTAACAATTCTAGCCATTCCAATCCAATATGAAAGTGCCAAAGCTAAAACTATATTTAAAAAACCGCCTTTTTCAAACGTAACCATAATTAAAATTACATATATAGTCATTGGAATTGAATAGATAATATCTACAATTCTCATCATTATCATATCAACTTTACCTCCAAAGTAACCTGAGATTCCTCCGTATAAAATTCCTATGATTAGATTTAAAAAAGAAGCTATAAAAGCAATTGCTAATGAATATCTTGCACCAAACATAACTCTTACAAATATATCTCTTCCTAACTGATCAGTTCCAAATAGATGTATAGCACTTGGAAACTGATTTGTCTTACTTAAATCTGTTTCAAATATACTGTATTTTGAAAATGCTGGGACAACTACTGCAAGTGTTGTAATTATAATAATAAAGACAAGCCCAACTATTGATAATTTATTATTTTTTAATTTTCTCCAAGCGTCTTCTGCAAAAGTGAAACTTTTTCTATTTATTTCATCTTTTAATTTTTCATGCTCTGGAACAAAGGTAAAATCTAATTCTATACTCATATATACCCCCCTACTTATCAAGTTTAATTCTTGGATCTATAACTACATAAAGTAAATCTACAATTAAATTAGAAATCATTAAGAATGCACTATAAAATATTGTAACTCCTAAAATTACTGTATAATCTCTATTTGTTATTGTTGTTACAAATTCGCTTCCTAAACCAGGAATAGCAAATATCTTTTCTATTACAAAACTTCCTGTTAATATTCCTGCTACTAACGGCCCTAGATATGTTACAATTGGAATAAGTGTATTTCTAAGAGCATGCTTTACTATAATTCTTCCTTTACTCAATCCTTTTGCTCTTGCAGTTCTTATGTAATCTGATTTCATAACCTCAATCAATTTAGAACGAGTCAATCTTGCTATAAAGGCAATCGAGTAACCTGAAAGGGCTACGCTCGGCAATAAATATGAACTTGGAGTTTTTAATCCCACGATAGGAACCAGTTTTAATTTCACACCAAAAATATACATTAGAAAAACTCCAACAACAAAGCTCGGAATAGTTACGCCTATAGTTGAAAGCAACATACAAACTGAATCTGGCCATTTATTGAAATTTAAAGCAGCTAAAATTCCTAAAGATATTCCTATTGTTAAAGATATCAAAATTGCAACTGAACCTAATTTTGCAGATGTTGGAAAGGAATAGCCAATAATCCAATTTACGGTTCTCCCCTCTCTTTTCATACTTGGACCTAGATCCCCTTTTGTTAGATCTTTTACATAAGATACATATTGCTGGCTAAGTGGTTTATCTAATCCAAATTTTTCTTCTAATTTAATTTTGATTCTCGGAGGTATATTTTTCTCTCCATCAAAAGGTCCTCCAGGCATTAGCCTCATTAAAAAAAATGTTAAAGTGATTACTAAGAAAAGTGTACAGATAGTCGTTAAAATTCTTTTTAAAATATATACTAACATCTTTCTCCCCCTGTTAAAATTTTTAAAAATTGTACATCTTTATTTTTTATTTTGCAAATATTTTTTTATTTTTATTTTATTTGGAATTAAATTTGTATATATTACGGATTTTATTTTAAAAAAAATACATCTAAAATATTAATTCACATGAACTAATAATTAGATGTATCTATATTTTTAAGATTCTATTTTTAAATCTCCATCTTTTATATAACCTTTTTTTCTCATAAATATTGAGATTAAATAAGTTGTTATTGCAGGAAAAACTATATATAAAAGTAGAATAATTAAAACCATTGTACTGCCACCTCTACCAAGTTTCAACATTGTACTATAACTCTCAAAGATTCCAACAAGACCACTTGTTCCCATTCCAGCTCCAGCAAAACTATTTTCCATTTTAAAAACTACTGTTACTAAAGGACTCAAAAGTATTGATCCTAAAATAGATGGTATCCATATTTTCCAATTTTTTACAATATTAGAAAACTGAAGCATTGAAGTCCCTAGGCCTTGAGCTACTAATCCACCCCATCCATTTTCTTTAAAACTTATAACTGCAAAACCAACCATTTGAGTACAGCAACCTAAAGTCGCTGCTCCTGCTGCTAATCCCTCTAATTTTAGCATCATAGCTATTGCTGCACTACTTATTGGTAGTGTTAGTGCCATTCCCATGAATACAGAGATTAAAACTCCCATAAACAGTGGTTGTAGTTCTGTACTCTGCATTATTAAAAATCCTAGACCTGTCATAAACTTATCTAAGATTGGACCCAAATAAACACCTATCAAACTTCCCATCATCATGGTTAAAACCGGTGTTAAAATAATATCAACCTTTGTTTCTTTAGATATTATTTTTCCAAATTCAGCTCCAACTAAAGAAGCTGCATAAGCTCCAACTGGTCCTCCTAGAGAATAACCAATTGCTCCAGTAAAAGTCGATGAAAATAAAACTAATGGTGGCGCTTTTAAAGCGTATGCAATCGCTACTCCTATTCCTGGTCCAGCCATATTTCTAGCTGTTGGCCATACCACTTCTGATAAAAAAGGAATGCTAAGTTTTTGACCTATCATATTCAAAATAGACCCCGTTATAAATGTTGAAAACATTCCAAGCGCCATTGCACCTAAGGCATCTATAAAATACCTCTTTCCAGATATTTTTACATCTTTTCTTTTCAAAAATTCCCCTAAAACCATTTCATAACTCCTCTTCAAACTAATTTTGTTCAAAATACTATAGTAGTATATCATATTTTTACGGCTTAGAATATTCAATCTAAACTTAAAAAGTAAACAAAAAGAGCTACAAAATTAATTGTAACTCTCTGAGTTTCTATAAATATGCTATTAGAAGTTTTATTGTTTCAACTACTCCTTCTATATGAGTTCTTTCATAGTGATGTGTTGCATCTACATTTGGTCCAATACAAGCATATCTTAAATCTGCTCCTTGAAGAATCGAAGCAGTTGCATCTGAACCATATCTATTATATACTCCTACTGTATAAGCTATTTTATGTTTATCTGCTGCAGCTTGGATCTTCTTTCTTATCTCAAAGTCATATACAGTTTTATTATCTCTCGCAGCTATACTAACTTTTTTTTCATCTCCATGAGCATCTTCAGCAACTAAACCTATGTCTAAAGCTACAAATTCATCTACATCTTTCGGAATTTCTGAAACTCCATGTCCTACCTCTTCAAAATTTGAAAAGTAAAGATACAGATTATTTTTAGGTTTTTTCTTGTTATCTTTTAAATATTTAAGATATGTTAAAACCTGTGCTACACAAAGTTTATCATCTAAATATCTCGATTTTATATACCCTGACTCTGTAACTCTAGTATTTGTTTCATAGCTCACAAAGTCCCCTTGACAAATCCCCAATGCTCTTGTATCGGACTCGTTATAAACCTCATAGTCTAATCTTACTTCCATTGTTTCAGCTGTTCTTGGCATCTCTCTTGGAATATCTCCATATACATGAACTGATGCTTTAACTGGAAGCAATGTTCCCTCATACTCTTTTCCATCTAAAGTGTGAATAGTTACATTTTCTCCCTCTACAGACCCCCAAGCATATCCACCGATATTTAACAACTCTAAACGACCGTTAGCTTTTACTTTTTTTACTATCGCTCCAAGAGTATCTACATGTGCTGATAATAACCTTGTGTAAGATGTATCTTCCCCTTCAAGTTTTACAATCAAACAACCTTTTCTACTATATTTATAACCAAATCCTAAAGAGTCTAACTCTTTAGCTATTCTATCCATCGCTTTTTCTGTATATCCAGCTGGACTTGGAATATTTAAAATCTCTTTTGTAAACTCTAACGTATAATGTAAATCTAACTTCATAATCTCCTCCCGCTTTTTTAATTATTAATTATCTTACTCTTTAATATCTATTATTGAATAGTCATGAATTGTATTAGGCATAGCTTCAAAATTAATAATTCTTTTATTTAATCCCATATTTTCATTTTTATAATATAGAGGAATTAAAGGATTTTCTTCTGCTAAAATCTCTTGTGCTTTTGAATAAGCTTTTATTCTCTCCGTAGGATCTGTAGATCTTCTTCCTAACTCTACAAGACTATCATACTCTGGATTTTCAAACTGAGCTCTATTTCCAGCTCCACCTTTATAGCTACTATGAAGCAGTGGGAATAAAACTATATCTGCATCAGATGTTCCCGATACCCATCCACCAATAAAGATATCATAATCTCCTTGAGCTGTCATCTGTAGATAAGTTCCCCATTCAACCGTTTCTATTTCAGCATCTATCCCAATCTCTTTTAAATTAGCTTGAACTATTTGAGCTGCCTGAAGCCTTACAGGATTGTCATTCGACATTATTTTTATAGTTCTATTTTTAACTTCAGATTTTTCTAAATACTCTTTAGCCTTTTCTGGATTATAATCTATCTTTCCAAGTGTTTGGTCACTTCCAAATACAGTTGGATTTACAATTGTAGTTGCAACACTTGCTTTTCCTAGATAAACTGCATCTACAATACTCTGTTTATCTATTGCATAGTGTAAAGCTTTTCTAAAATCTTTATTATTAAATGGTTCTCTATTCATATTTAAAGTTAGATACTCTGTAGCTGTTGTTGGGAATGACACCGCATATAAATCTTTATTACTTTCCACTGTTTGAACATCTATTGGTGCTACAGTTGTTATATCTATCTCACCTGTTTCCAAAGCTGCTAATCTACTTGTATTTTCTGGAATAGCTCTAAATATAAGTTCATCTATTTTTGCTTTTTCTCCAAAATATTCTTTATTCACAGCTAACTGAATTTTTTCTCCATCTCCCCAATTTACATATTTAAATGCTCCTGTTCCCATGGCATCTGTTCCTATATTATTGCCTTTTTCAAGAGTATATTTCTCGTTTAATATCGCTGTTAAAGGATATGAAAGTGTGAACAGTAATGGAGCTGATGGTTCTTTTAACTTTAAAACTACTTCATAATCTCCTTCCGCTTCTACTGATTGAACAGCATCTAACATAACTTTTGTTGCTGGCTTCTCAATCATTCTTTTTATACTAAAAACTACATCACTCGCTTTTAATTCCTCGCCGTTGTGAAATTTAACTCCTTTTTTTAACTTTATTACTAACTCTGTCGGATTTATATATTCGAAAGACTCTGCTAATTCTGGAACTACATTTCCTTTTGAATCTATTTTAAAAAGTGTATTATATATTTGTTTTACAATAGATAATGATGGAATTTCATTATACATTGTTGGATCTAAACTTTTTGGTTTTGAACCTAGCGAAACTGTTACTATTTTTGATTCATTAGTTTTTGATGATGAACTATTTTTTTCTCCACATCCTGTTACTGCAATTGCTGCTAACAATAATCCTAAAATACATTTTTTATTTTTCACTTTTAAAACCTCCCCAAGTAAGTAATTTTAACAATACTAACCTATAAATAAGGCTTTTGTCAATATTTTTCAAAAAATTTTTTTTACTTTTATGAAAAATATACTTTTTATTTTTATAAATAAAAAAAAATAAACGATAACATTGTATCGTTTATTATTAAATAAAAATTATAAATTTTTTTTAAATTTATCTAAAAGTAATTTTAATTGTTCTAAATCACTTCGATTTAAATTTTCAGATATCTCTTCGTTAAATTCTTTATCAATATCTTTTAATTTTTTAATAAGTAAATAAGCTTTATCTGTTAAAGTTATCAAAAAAGCTCTTTTATCATTCGTATCTTGCTGACGAATCACATACTCTTTTTTTTCTAACTTATCTATTAGGGCTTTTATATTATTTTTATCTTTTCCAACTCTAAGAGATATTTCATTTTGAGAAATTTTATCCTCATTTGATAACTCCTTTAAAACAACCCACTGTTCTGGAGTTATATCATAATTCTTAAATTTCAAACTCAATTTCTGATGTATCTTTCTAGCTACAATACATATCTCATAACCCATAGTATTAATATTAATCGTCCTCCTACTTCAATAGTCTTTCAATTAATATAATATTACTTTTTATAAATAATTACAATTATTTTCTATTTAAAATAGTATCAATAGAGTCGTGAAGTTCTTTGTAATATTTTTCCATTCCATCTTTTCCTCTAACAAAAGGATTTAACTCTCCAACTTTTCTACTATTAGCTGTTTCTAATTTTTGGTATCCATTATCTATAAATAAATGAGCTGTAATTTCAGAAGTAACTCCCATCTCTTTTGATTTTTTCTCAAAATGACTAACCGATTTTTTATAATCTAATTGCAACTCTTTTTCACGAGGAATACCTGTTCCTCCCCACATTGCAACAACCTCTTTTTTTCCATCATTTGTTGTTGGGAAAATTAAAGACATTCCTCCTGGAGTGTGTCCCGGTGTTTCTAGTATTTCTACAGTTGTTTTTCCTAAACTAATTTTATCTCCATCTTTAACGTAAATATCAACAGGTGTTTTAGGTGAACGACTTGAGTTAGCTCCAACATGAACAGTGTTCATAAGATTTTCATCAATTTTTGTCATTACAACTTTAGCATTGTATTTTGTTCTAAGATAGTTAGCCCCACCATA
Organism: Cetobacterium sp. UBA6069; assembly: GCA_002428805.1. Lineage (GTDB taxonomy): Bacteria > Fusobacteriota > Fusobacteriia > Fusobacteriales > Fusobacteriaceae > Cetobacterium_A. Next base: position 14,486 of record DIXX01000046.1, on the reverse strand, counting down.
ATGATCTCCATGACCATGAGTTACTATAATATATTTTATTTCTTCTGGATTTAAACCTAACTTTTCCATTCCACTGATTATAGTTTTTGCGTCTGTATCGTCCCACATTGCATCAATTAAGATAATTCCATCTTCTGTTTTTATTGCCCAAGCAACAACACTTTTAGTTCCAATGCAATAAACATTATCAAAAACTTTTCCTGGATTTAAAGGTGTATTGTCATGAAGAATAGCTTTTATACTTGCTGGTGGTTCAGAAGCAAAAGTAGTATTAACTGTTGTTGGTAATAATAATAAACTTAATAAAGCTGTTTTTTGAATAAATTTTAACATTTTATATCTCCTTTTATTTTTTTATAGTACGTATACGTACTATATTACTTTAAAAAAGATAAAACGTCAACTATTATTTTATTC
>DIXX01000046.1:12907-13815 GCA_002428805.1 Cetobacterium sp. UBA6069 | reverse complement strand
TTTTTTATAATGTGTATCATATGATACAGAATTTATTTTATTTTAATGGTAATATAAATTAAAAATAATATTTTGGAGGAACAAGATGAACGCAATAAGAAATATTGAATTAAACGAGGTTATAACATTAAAGGATTTAGTTCCCTACGGTGAAAAAACAATAAACAGCTTAATGATTGCTTTAAAAAATTCTTTAAACTCTGCTATTTTTGCTTTTGATAAAGATGAAATGCTAAGTGAACATAGTGCTCCTGCTGATGCTTTAGTTTATGTTTTAGATGGAGAATTAGAAATTTCTATAAATAAAGTTATTTATAAAGTGAGAGCAGGTGAAATGATTTTAATGCCTGCAAACATTCCTCACGCATTAAAAGCTACAGAAAAAGCTAAAATGTTATTAATAATAGTTAAAAAACAAGAAGAAATTGGTGGATTTATAAATTTAGAATATTCAAAAGAACTTTTAATGAAAGATATCTTGATTGGATTTAAAGGTGGGGTTGTTAGTAAAAGAGTTTTAAATTTAGAAAATTTGACTTCTCTAATGTTTGCTTTATCAGAAAATGAAGAGATTGAACATAATCAAACAGAAGGCGAACTAATTATTTTAAATTTAGATGGAGAAGTAAATGTCACTGTTAACAACAGTGTTAAAACTTTAAAAAAAGATCAAATTCTAGTAATTCCTCCAAATACTCTATATGAAATAAAAGCTAAAACAGACAATAAATTTTTATTGATTGAAATTAACTAATTATAACAATGAAATTAGCGAGCTAGTTTTACTAGCTCGCTAATTAATTTTTATTTATAAAACTCTATTTTTAATTCTACAGGACCATTTAATATTATTCTGTGAGCCTTTTCAGGAAGTATCCCTAATGGGTGATCAGAATCTACTGTATAAA
>DIXX01000046.1:10628-12699 GCA_002428805.1 Cetobacterium sp. UBA6069 | reverse complement strand
TATAAATAATTGTATCTTCAAATATCCCATCATCTATTTTTGTTTTTATGTCTAAAGTAAAAATGACTTCATTTGCCTCTGCTTCAACATGAGGATTTACAATTATTGGTTCGCTTCGTTCATCACAGCCACAATCATTTTTTTCATTTATTTAACTCCTTCTAATTAAACTTGTGATATGCATGATACTGGACATACAGAAGCGCACGCTCCACAGTCTATACATACATCTTCATCTATCTCTCTTTTTGAATCTTCAACCTCTGAGATACACGATACCGGGCACACACTTTGGCATGCTCCACAAGCTATACATTCCTCTTTATTTATTCTATGAGCCATCTTTTTTCCTCCTCTATACTAAATTAAATTTTTTCAAATCATCTTCAACAGTTCCAATTCCTGATAACCCAAAATTCTCTACTAAAACTTTAGCTACATTTGGTGATAAGAATGCAGGAAGTGTTGGACCTATATGTATATTTTTGATTCCTAAATAAAGTAAAGCTAAAAGAACTATTGCTGCCTTTTGTTCATACCAAGCTATATTATAAACTATTGGTAATTGATTTATATCATCAAATCCAAATGCGTCTTTTAATGCTAAAGCTATTACAGCTATCGAATACGAATCATTACATTGACCTGCATCTAATACTCTAGGTATTCCTGCTATATCTCCTAAAGGTAGTTTTAAATAACGGAATTTAGCACATCCTGATGTTAAGATAATTGTATCTTTAGGAAGTTTTTCAGCAAACTCTGTATAGTACTTTCTATCAGCCATTCTACCGTCACATCCACCCATCACAATAAATCTCTTTATAGCACCAGATTTAACCGCATCTATAATCTTATCTTTAAGTTGTAAAACTTGATTATGAGCGAATCCACCATGAACCTCTCCTTTTTCAATTTCAATAGGAGGCTCACATCTCTTTGCAAGTTCTATAATTTCAGAAAAATCTTTATTTCCAAATTCATCTAACTCAATGTGCTTACACCCTTCCATTCCTGCTGCATTTGTTGTAAAAACTTTATCAATATAATTAAGTTTTTTAGCTCCTTCTCTGAATGTGTATGGAACTATACAGTTACTTGTAAATAAAACTGGTCCATTAAAAGTTGGAAACTCTTTATCTTGATTCCACCACGAACCACCATAGTTACCACGGAAATTATCATATTTTTTAAATGCTGGATAATAATTAGCAGGGAGCATTTCTGAATGTGTATAAACATCAACACCAGTACCTTTTGTTTGCTCTAAAAGTCTTTCCATATCTTTCAAATCATGTCCTGATATAAGAATTCCTGGTTTTGTTCCAACTCCTATATTTGCTTTTCCTGCCACGGGATGCCCATAAGTTTCAGTATTGGCTTTATCTAAAATCGCCATCGCTTTAACTCCATACATTCCTGTATCTAGAACTAATTGAATAAGTTCTTCTGTAGTTTTATTTGGATTTTCCATATCACATAATGCTTTTTCAACAAAAGCTATATTTTCTTCATTCTCATATCCTAGATTTAAAGCATGCTCTAAGTACGCAGCCATACCCTTTAATCCATAAGTTACTGTTTCAACTAAAGAACGTTTATCTATATCTTCATTTCTTAAAACACCATTTTCAGTTGCAAATTCTAATGCTTTTTCAAAGTTAGAAAAAACTTCTTTAGGGGCAAATAGGTGTCCATAAAAGCCTTCAACTTCTAAGTTTTTTTCTAAACACTTTGCATATAAATCATCTCTTAAATTTACTCCTTCTTCTACTAACGAATACAATTTTTTTGTATCAAAATTTGCATTAGTTATTGTTGTGAAAAGTGCATTAATAATAAAATGATCCACTTTTGTATCTTTTAAACCAAAATGACGAAGTTTACTACTACAAACTGCAATACCCTTTGAAAGATAAATCAAAAGATCCTGAGCTTTTGCTTCAACCGGAATTTTTCCACAAACTCCTCTAACTGTACAACCTGTGTTTCTTGCTGTTTCTTGGCACTGATAACAAAACATTTCCATAAAAGCCTCCTTTAAAAAAATAACTCATTCAATTTTTCAAAA
>DIXX01000046.1:0-10339 GCA_002428805.1 Cetobacterium sp. UBA6069 | reverse complement strand
TCTGATGATATTTTTATCTATTTATTATAATATTTTTCCTATTCCTACTTAAAAAAGTTTAAAAACTGTTTATAAAGTTTAAAAAATTGTAAATCTATTTAAAAAGATTTATAGTAGTTATAACGTATTTAATAGTAAATTTTATTATATAGGAGGATTTATATGAATTTCAGTCAAATTTTTTCAAGTATTATCAGTAATAATAGTATCGTTGGAGCTATATCTTCATCTGTTTTAATTATTCTTTTTGGATTCTATTTAAGAAAAAAGGAAGTTCTAACAAGTGGTACATCAAAAACTCTAAGTGATGTTATTCTTTCTGCATCTCTACCAGCTTTAGCATTTAACTCGTTTATGCAAGATATCAATAAAAATAGTTTAGAACAAGGGTTAAATCTTTTAATCTGGGGATTTGCAATCTATATCATCTTAATATTTTTAACAAAAGTTTTATACATCCAATATAAAGGTGAGAAAAAAGCTGTTCTTGAAGTTTTAACTATTTTCGGTTCAACTACATTCTTTGGAATTCCAATCATCGCAGCTGTTTATGGTGAGGTTGGAGTTATGTATGCATCTATATTCAATATAGCTTATAGAGTTTTCCTTTACTCTTACGGATATATAAAAATGTCTGGTGTTAAAGTTGATAAGAAAAATGTAGCTCAAATGTTTTTAAATCCAATTGTTTTAGCAACTTTCTTAGGGATGTTTATCTGGGTGTTCCAAAACTCTCTACCACAAATTACTGTTGCAGGTAAAGAGTATGCATTCTTAAGAATCGATAAAACAGCTTTCTGGTTATTTAGACCAATGACATACTTAGCAGCTCTTTGTTCTCCATTAGCTTGGATATCAATTGGAGCAAAACTTGCTGATATATCTCTTAAAGAAGCTTTCTCATCAAAAGATTCTTGGATATACAGTTTCATTAAGGTTTTAGGAGTTCCTGCTATAAATATAGTAGCTTTATACTTCTTAAACGTGACAAATATTTTACCAATATCTTTTGTTGGACTTGCTACAGTTGTTATAATGATGGCAACACCTACTGCTACTGTTGCTGCAGCTTACGCTATAAAATTTGATAAAGAATCACTTATGACATCAAATTGTTCTTTACTATCTACAGTTTTCAGTGTAATATGTATGCCGTTATGGATTGTAATTTTAGAAGTTATAAAATCTTTAGAAATATTTGGATAATAATTTTTTAGGAGGAAATGATGAAATTAATATGTTTTGGTGTTAGAAAAGTAGAAGAAGAATTTTTCATAAAATTAAATAAGTTTGGTTATGAGTTAACTCTTGTTGAAGCACTATTAAATGATGAAAACATACACCTTATTGAGGGTCATGAAGCTGTTATGCTAAGAGCTAATTGTCCAGCTAATAGAAAAAATTTAGAAATTATAAAAAATTATGGTGTAGAATATCTTTTAACTAGAACTGTTGGGTATAACCACATAGATTTGGATGCCGCTAAAGAGATGGGATTCAAAATGGCTAGAGTTCCAACTTACTCACCAAATGCTATTGCTGAACTTGCAATTACATTTGCTATGAATCTAGTTAGAAAAGGAACTTATATGATCAATAGATCGAGAGAGAAAAACTTTGTTGTTGATGAGTATATGTTTAGTAGAGAGATTAGAAATCTGACAGTTGGTGTTGTTGGAACTGGAAAAATTGGACTTACTGCTGCTAGATTATTCAAAGGCTTAGGAGCTAAAGTTTTAGCTTATGATATCTATCCTAACGAAGCTGCTAAAGAAATTTTAGATTATGTTTCTATGGATGATTTAATCAAAAATTCAGATATCATCACTCTACACTGTCCATATATAAAGGGCGAAAACGACAATCTGCTGAATGACGATTTAATTTCAAAAGCTAAACAGGATGTAATTCTAATTAATACTGCAAGAGGAGAGCTACAAGATGTTGAAGCTATTCTTAGAGGTTTAGAAGCTGGAAAAGTTGGAGGATATGCAACTGACGTATTTAGTAACGAAAAAGATTTCTTCTTTAAAGATATGAGCGGAAAAGAGATTGATAATACTGTACAAAAACTTTTAGATTTATATCCAAAAGTTTTAATCACTCCACACATAGGTTCATATACAGATGAAGCTTTAACAAATATGATTGAAATATCTTACGAAAATCTAGATGAATTTATGCAAAAAGGGTGTTGTGAAAACCAATTATAGAAAATAGGAGAGTTTATACAAATAGTATATTCTCTCCTTTATTTTTTAATTTGACTTTTCATTTAATTAGAGTATATATTATTTCTAGATATCATTTCAAATTTGGAGGATTTTATGAATATAGACATTTTAAAAAAACAAGTTAAAAGTATTGAAAATTGGTTAATCCATGTGAGAAGAGATTTCCACCAGTATCCTGAACTTGGAACAGAAGAGTTTAGAACCCAAAGTAAAATTTGTGAATATTTAGATAAAATGAATATTCCTTATAGAAAATCTTTTAATACTGGTGTTATAGCTGATATTGAAGGAAATAATAAAAATATTACAATAGCTCTTAGAGGTGATATTGATGCTCTTCCTATAACAGATTTAAAAAATATAGAATACTCCTCTAAAAATAAAGGAGTTTGCCATGCTTGTGGGCATGATGTTCACACAACTATTGTTTTAGGTGTTGCGAAGTATTTTTATGAAACAAAACAAAAACCACCAGTTAATATAAGATTACTTTTTCAACCAGCTGAAGAAACAGTTGGAGGAGCAAAACCTATGATTGAGGACGGTGCTCTCGAAGGTGTAAGCTCTGTTTTTGGACTTCACGTTGATGAAACTATCGATGTTGGAAAAATAGGCATAAAATATGGCCCTATGAACGCCTCTTCAGATACTTTAAAAATAAAAATAAAAGGTGAAAGCTGTCATGGTGCTTATCCAAGTCGTGGTGTTGACGCTCTTTTAATAGCCTCTCATGTTATTATAGCTTTACAAAGTATTGTAAGTCGAAATTTAGATGCTCGAGAATCTGGAGTAATCACAATTGGAACTATAAATGGCGGAACAGCTGGAAATATAATTTCTGATGAAATTGAATTAAAAGGAACTTTAAGAACACTGGATTCAGAAGTCAGAGCTAGAATGAAAAAAAGAATAGAAGAGATTGTAAAAACACTTCCACTTGCTTTTTCTGGAAAAGGAGAGCTTTCAATCGAACCTGGTTATGCAGCATTAGTAAACCATGATAAATCTGTAGATATTATTAAAAAAAGTGCTCTAGAACTATTCGGTGAAAACAGTGTTTATGAAAAAAAATTAGCAAATATGGGCGTAGAAGATTTTGCATACTTTATTGAAAAAACAGAGGGTGCTTTTTTTACTTTAGGAATTAGAAACAAAGATAAAAACATAACTGCTCAAGCTCATAACGGAAACTTTGATATAGATGAAAGTGCCTTAGTTAATGGTGTCATGATGCAAGTATTAAATGTTTTCAACTCGATTTAAGGAGAAATTGACAGAGCATAGAAAGTAAAAATAACAAATTAGGGCGCTATTTTTTGACAGCGCCCTAATTTTATAATTTTAAAGTTTTTAAATTAAAAGAATATATTTTTCTATTATTTAGAGTATAGTTCCTCTATTATTTTTTCAGCAAGTGGAATCCCTGAGGCTGGATTTTGTCCTGTAAAAATAGAGCCATCAATTACAACATAAGGTTTAAAGTTATCCTCTGTTTTCCAATACTTTGCTCCTATCTCTTTGATTTTATCTTCTAGAAGAAATGGAACAACATCTTGAAGACCGACTGCTATCTCTTCTGAGTTTGAAAAGCCAGTAATATTTTTATTTTTAATCAACGCTTCACCTGTTCTATGATTCATTCCTTTTAAAAGAGCTGCCGTTCCATGACACACCGCTCCAACTATTTTTCCATCATTAAAGAAATCTGACAATAACTTTCCATTTTCTTTACTTTCTGACAAATCCCACATAGGCCCGTGCCCTCCAGGATAGAAAATGGCATCGTATTGGTGATAATCAACTTTATCTAAACTCACTGTATTTTCTAATAAATGCATATCATCTTCTAAGAAAATTTTTACAAGTGGATTAGTATGAGATTCCGCACAGCTATTAGCATCCACTGGAACTTTTCCTCCTTTTAATGAAGCTATAGTTATCTCTATTCCTCTATTTTTAAAAGTAAAATAAGGTTCTGCAAGCTCAGAAAGCCACAGTCCTGTTTTTCTCCCAGTATTTCCTAAATCTTCATGTGATGTAACTACAAATAATATTTTTTTCATAAGGTACCTCCTAAAAACTAAAAAATTTTACGGCATATCTAAATATACTCTATAAAAAAACAATTCCTTCATTCTCAAATTACTATCTTATAATTAATAAAAAAATGATGAAATCCTAATTTTTTATCTCATTTAAAAAATGTATTTCTTTATTTTAAAACAGGAAAAATGAATAGAACAAGGTAAAAAGTTATTATAAAATAACAAATATTTTAAACAATAAAAAACATGAGGTGGAGTGATGAAAGAAATTAAATTTTTAGAGAACTTTAAAAAAATAGATGGAAAATATCTATTTGGAATTGGAATACTAGCTCTCATTTTCTACTTTATAACTGATCATATTATCAGTAAAAAAGAGGATAAAATATACTTTGGTGTTTTAGAAATAGATACGCTAAGTATATCTTCAGAATTACTCGGCAAAATTGAAACAGTATACATTAAAGATGGAGATTACGTAAAAAAAGGACAACTATTGATCTCTATAAATAACGAAGAAAATAAATTAAAAATTGAAAGTAGCGAACTTTCTATAAAGTCTTCTGAAAATCAACTTCAAAAAACAATAGATGGTACTCGAGAAGAACAAATATCATCACAAAAAGAGATTGTTAAGCAATTAGAGAGTCTCGTTATTCAAGGAAAACAAAATCTAATTACACTTACAAGTAATTACAAATTCGCTATTTCTAATCTAGAAAATAAAAAAAAGATCTATTTCGATATTAAAGATTTATTTGAGAAAAAATTTGAAAGTCAGTATGAATTTGATATCGCAAAATTAAACTTTGAAAGTGCACAAAATCAATTTACTACTGCTCAAAATAATTTAGAAAATGGTAAGCAAAACTTAATTGCTCTTAATGCTCAAAAAAATTCTGCTGAAGATAATCTTAGATACATGATTAACGGCTTTTCTCAAAGGGATATTGAAGCTGATAAATTAAAAATAGCCTCTTCTAAAAAAGGATTAGAATTAACTAAAGTATATGCTGAAAAAAGTACTCTTATAGCACCCATTGATGGTATTGTAGAAACTGTCAATTTAAAAATAGGTGAAGTTATTAGACCTGGAATCCCTGCTATTACCATGCTTGATAATAGTAATATCTGGACTAAAATATATGTTCCTGAAAAATTTCTTCCATCTGTAAAACTAGGACAAAAAGTTAAGTTAAATAGCGATTTTATAGATAAAGAATATGAGGGAGAAATTGTTTATATCTCATCTGATTCAGAGTTTACACCTATGAATATAGTTACAAAAAAAGATCGTCTAAAATTAGTTTATGAACTAAAAATTAAACTTTTAAACAACGATGATAAATTAAAAAGTGGTATGCTTGTAGGAGTTGATTTAGGGCTATGAGTAGTGAAACTTTGAAAATCGAATATGCAATTGAAATTAAAAATTTAACCAAAAAATTTGAAAAGTACACAGCTGTTGACTCTTTAAGCTTTAATATTCCTAAAGGAGTTATTTTTGGATTTCTTGGACCTAACGGAAGTGGAAAATCTACAACCATAAGAATGATTTGTGGCGTACTAACTCCTACATCTGGAGATGGTAAAGTTTTGGGTTATGATTTAAAAAACAATCCTGAAAAAATAAAATCAAAAATTGGATATATGTCACAAAAATTTAGTCTTTACGAAGATTTAACTATTGAAGAGAATCTGGTTTTTTATGGAGAAATTTACTCTATCCCAAAAGAACGTCTAAATGAAAGAATCGAAGAAGTTATAAAAATGCTAAATCTAAATCAAAAAAGAGATGTTTTATCAAAAAATCTTTCTGGAGGATGGAAGCAAAGATTGGCTTTGGGATGCGCTATTATTCATAAGCCCGAACTTCTTATCCTTGATGAACCTACAGCTGGAGTAGATCCTGTTGCAAGAAGGGAGTTCTGGACTACAATTAAAGATCTTATTAAAGACGGAGATATGACTGTTTTAGCTACAACTCATTATATGGATGAAGCCTCTGTTTGTGATATTATTGGATTTATTTTTGAAGGAAAACTAGTCGTTATTGACACTCCTAAAAATCTATATAAAAAATATAATACGAATAATCTTGAAGATATCTTTATCATCTATGTTAAAGAACTTTCTCATAAAGAGGTCATCTCATCTTTCGATCAACTAAAATATGAGGATCATAAAACGGAGGAATAAAAATGATTAATATAAACTGTATTTTAACCATTGCTAAAAAAGAAATTATTCATATAAAAAGAGACCAAGCAAGTTTAGTCATAGCTTTGATTTTACCAATTTTTCTTTTACTTCTATTTGGTTTTGCTGTAAGCTCTGATGTTGACAATTTAAAACTCTCTGTTTATGATGGAAGTAAAACTGTTGAAAGTAGGGAACTTATAAATAAGCTGAACAACTCAACTTATTTAAAGGTTTATGAATATGTTGATACTCCAGATGCGGTTGAGAAAAGTCTTGATTATGGTCGAACAAAAATAGGCGTTATTATCCCAGACTATTTTACTAAAAACTTACGTAAAGGAGAAACTACAGATGTTCAATTTTTAATAGATGGGTCAGATCCGTATATAGCTAAAACCGCTACATCATACTCTTCACAGATTGTTAATCATTATTCTCAACTAATATCCTCAAACAATGCCAGCTCTGAAAATAAAGGTTCAATCATAAAACCTTATAATCTGCTTCTATATAATCCAACTTTAGAAAGTAGCAAATTTAATATCCCTGGAATTATTGGTCTAATTTTACAAAATATAACAATTATGTTAACTGCTTTTTCAATTGTTAGAGAGAAAGAAAAAGGAACTATAGAACAACTTATTATGACCCCTATCTCTCCTTTAGAACTTGTAATTGGAAAAATTGCACCATATGTTTTCCTTGCCTTTTTTGAATTAGATATCACTTTAATTCTTGGAAAAATTATATTTGGGATTGATATTAAAGGAAGTTTGATTCTATTAATTCTATTAGGAACCATATTTTTAACATCCTCATTGGCTATCGGTATATTTATATCTACAGTATCAAATACTCAACTTGAAGCTATGCACCTATCATTAGCATATCTACTTCCGAGTGTTATTCTTTCAGGTTTTGTTTTCCCACGAGAAGCTATGCCTAAAATTATCTATTTCATAAGTTGTTTTATACCTCTAACTTATTTTAATGAGATACTCAGAGGTATTATATTAAAAGGTGTTGGAATAAGAGAACTCCTTCATCCAATAGCTGCTCTTATGACTATAATTATTATTATAATTATAGTTTCGATTAAAAAGTTCAAAAAAACATTAGATTAACAAAAGGAGAAGCGAACTATGAAACTAAAAATTTTTATGATATTTGCTATTTCATTCTCTATATTTGCTAGAGTTATAACAATTGATGAAGCTATTGAGTTAGCTCTACAAAATGGAGAGGAAAATAATATATCCAGCAGAGAGTTAAACATTTCAAAAAAAGAATTAAACTCTGCATTTAAAACAGCCTTACCTAATATTTTTTATACTGGTGGATATTTAAAAACAGATGGTTCTTTCTTAGAAAACACTCCTATTCAAACAAGAAAAAGTGGATATGTAAATTTTATTGGAATATCTCAACCTATATTTGAAGGAGGTACTATCGTTGCAAAAATTAAAAAAGCAAAAATAGAAGAACAAAAAAATTCTTTAGCTCTTTTAAAACAAACAAGAGATACAAGACTTGAAATTATCTCTATATACACTGGTATTATTTTAGCTAAAAATACTCTTGAGGTCTATAATTCATCTAAAATACAATTGAATAAAGCTCTAAGTTTCGCTAAAGAAAACAAACAAATTGGAAAGATATCTAATGTAGATTTATTAAAAGTTGAATACCAACTTCTAGATATCGAAGCCTCTATTTTAGATATTCAAAATGAAATAGAGATTGGCCTTTTAACTTTAAAGCAAAAACTCAACTTTTCTTCATCTGAAGATATTGAAATTAAAAATTTTTACATCTACAAAGATATTCTTAACTCAATCGACTATAACAATGATTTAAATAGAGCACTCAACGACGGAATAGTTGCTAATTTTGCTAAACTTCACATTCAAGAAGCTAACGTCGATAAAATGATTGCAAAAGCTGAAATGTTACCTCAAGTCAAAGGCTTTATCGGAAAGGAATATGTCACTGAAAACCACAGAACAGAAAATTCTTGGGGTGGGGGAGTTCTTGTGAACTGGAATATCTTCCAATTTGGAAAAGATTACGACAACTATGAAGCTAGCAAATTAAATATTGAAAACTTGAAGTCTCAAGAGAAAATTACTCACAACAAGATTGAAATAAATTTAAGAAAAGCTTATTTAGAGCTAACCAGATTAAATAAACTTGAAGTTGCATACTTAAAAGCATTCGAACAAGCTGATGAGAATTATAAAAAAGATAGTTTAAAATTTCAAAAAGGTATGATTTCTATCTTAGATTTTTTAAAGTCTCAAGAGTCATTTACTGATTCAAAAGTAAAATATGAAAACATTAGATTAATTCAATATAATGCTCTAGAAAAATATCGTTCTCTTTTAATCTAATACATATATAAACAATTTCTAAAAAAGTAAAATTAATGTTATAATTATAGAAAAACATTAGGAGAACTCATGAACGGAAAAAATAGAAAAGATATAAAAGCTGGTATCACTGTTAAAATAGTTAAAAAAGAGGACCAAAGAACAGGTAAGCTAACAGAGGGAGTTGTTAAAGATATTTTAACAAACTCTGCTAACCACCCTCATGGAATAAAAGTGAGATTAATTGACGGAACTGTTGGAAGAGTTCAAGAGATTATTTAAAGTAATTTTTATAAAGTAAAAAGCTGACAAAGAAAATATAATTCTTTGCCAGCTTTTTTTAATTTAGTACTATATTAAAGAACTATTTTGAACATAACTCTTTTCATTTGTATGTATATATAATAATCTTCCATCTTTTATCTTATTGATAACTTTATCTGATATCTCTTTGGGTATAGCTGGACACCCTAAACTTCTATCTAATCTCTTAGCTCCCGGCTTTGGTTTAGCATATTGTGATCCATGAACTACTATGGCTCTTTCTTTAGCTTTATCATTTATTCCCTTCTCTAATCCATCTAGCCTTAAAGAGTAGCCAAACTCTCCGCTATATGTATTCTCTGTTTTATAAAATCCTGGTGAACTTTTAAACGAGTTTACTACATTTGAGAACTCCTTCGGTATGCTTTCACCACTATTTTTCCCATGCATAACATATGTGGAAAACAGCGTCTTTTTATTTTTTAAATCAATTACAAAAAATCTCTCTTTAACTGAAGGTTTTGTAAAATCAACTATTGTTATAATATCCTCTTTTACACCTTTTATTTTTTTCATACCTGAAACAGCATTTGAAAAAGTTGTAAACTCTATTTTGTTTCTTAAATTTAATTCATTATATAGATTCTCTATTGAGTTATTTGGTGAAAACTGAAAACTATTCCCATTTTTTACCTTAATATTATCTATCGAAAGAGCTGAATCTAAATTTAATTTTTCATTAATTGAATAACTCCCCATTGAAGCCATTGTAGAACTAGCTAAAGTCAGTAAAATAAATATAACATTCTTTACCATAGATACTCCTTAATATTTTTTTATCATCTTAAATTATATATGAGTATCTATTATTAGTAAAGATTTTTTTGTTAAATCTTATCTGTTACTAATTGAGTAATTAATAATACCTACGAATAAAATTTGACTTTTTATGACAAAAATTTTATAATCTGAACAAAAGATAAATTAAAAAGCACACAAAACATTTTAAGGATGGTTCTATGAAAAATAATAGTTTTATGCAAAACAAAAGAAAAAGAACTCTTTTTTTTGCCAATATAATAATGATTGCATTTATAATATTTCAGTTTTCTGTGATGGGATTTGATAGCCCTGATAGTAAAACATTTTTAATTTTCCTACTTGGAGATCTTCTTCTTTTAGGATTCCAAATAAAAGAAATTATTAAGGGAAATAAACCTAAAAT
>DIXX01000035.1:20554-21423 GCA_002428805.1 Cetobacterium sp. UBA6069 | reverse complement strand
CAACTATAACAACTTCTAAGTTATCAAATCCTTCATGTAATTTAAGGTGAGGAATGTACTCAGTAACTAATCCAACACACTCTCCATCAATTCCACAACCTTTATCCACAGTTAAAATCATAGGAGCTTTCTTTCTCCATACATCTATCTCTTTCTTAAATAGGATAGAATCTTGATCTTTAAATCCAAAAATTAGCTCGATATCTGTTTCTTTATCATCTATTAGTTGCTTTATTAATGGTCTAACTGGAGCAGTTCCACTTCCTCCTGCTACAACGATAACTCTTTTACCTTTATAAGTATCCATAGGGAATGAGTTTCCATATGCTCCTCTTAAAAAGATAGAGTCTCCTGGTTTTAAGCTGAATACAGCATCTGTAACCTTTCCAACTTTTCTTATTAAGAACTCAATCCATCCCTCTTCATGGTTACAGTCAGCAACCGATATAGGAGCCTCTCCAACCATAGGTATAGATAACTGTATAAATTGTCCAGCTAATGGTTTTATAGTTGTTTTAACCTTAAATAACCACTCAATTGAACTCTCTTGAACTATTGATAATATCTCTCCTCTTTCAGGTACGTATATATTATTCATCTTTATCACCTAACTTTTTACTTAGTTTATTTATACAGTTGATGTATGAGATGTACTCTGGGCAAGCGTCGTCACATCTTCCACATCCGATACACATATGAGTTCCAAATCTCTTTTTGTAATCTGAAATTTTATGCATAACTTTAAATCTCATTCTGTCTCCAGATTTTTGTCTGAATTCATGTCCTCCAGCCATAGTTGTGAATCCATCTACATGGCAAGAAGCCCAAACTCTTCTTCTCTCTCCAGTTTTAGAGTTATCTCTATTGAA
>DIXX01000035.1:14378-20377 GCA_002428805.1 Cetobacterium sp. UBA6069 | reverse complement strand
ATATCTTGGCTTGTAAAGCAAGTACAAGTAGGGCATACAAAGTTACATCTTCCACACTTTATACATCTATCGTAGTCTCTCCACATCTCGTCGTTAATAATTTCACTTAACTCTACGTTTTCAGGAACTGTTACTTTTTCTACATTTTCTGTAACAAATTCCATCTCGAACTCTTCATTTTTTCCAGATTCGAAGAAGTTTAATAACTCTTCATCTTTAACATCTGTGTAAACCTCTCCATCTTTAAATGTCAATCCTAAGTTGTAGTCTTCAGTCTTATTTGTTCCCATAGAAGCACAGAAGCAGCTATCCCAACCTTGTCCTGGGCAGCCCATTACTGCAAACTTTACCATTTTCTTTGCATCAGCATAGTATTCATCACTGAACTTATTGTTTAAGTAGATGTTGTCTACTCTATTGATTGCATGTAGATCGCAGCTTCTTAATATCACTAAAGCTTTTTTTGTTCTTCCTTCTGGCTTTTTAAATTCATTTTCATTAAAGTAGAATATTGTTTGTCTGATAGGTAGTAAAATCTCTTTAGCTGAATAATAACTCTTATCTTTTAAATTAATCTCTTCTAATGTAGTTATTTTTTCATATTTAACTAGATTAGTATCAGAGAAAGTTCCCTTAAAAGGAAGTGTAACTGGAGCATAGATATCATACTCCTTAGATAAGTTACATAGTACACTATTAAACTCATCATTTGTTAATAATTTTTTCATCTCTTCACCTCTTACTGAGTATTTTTTATACACTATTCTATTACTATATATATAAAAAAATGTGTGACTCTAGTCACACATCTTTATATTGACAAAAAATAAATTTTTTTAAGATCAATTACTAATCTAATTATTTTTCTCCTCTGAAAAGTTCAGTGATTCCCTTTATAAATACTCTTACATATTTATCTCCAGCTTCTCTATAATTCTTGTGATCTGGTCTTCTGAAAATAGCACTTAATTCTGATTCAGATATTTTAACTCCACCTGTTTCGAATGCATCAATCATATCCTCACTTCTGAAAGCTAAAGCTATTTTTAACTTTCTTAAAATGTGGTTGTTTATGTTCTTGTTATTTACTATAGGTTCTTCAACTCTTGGAGTTCCAACTTTTTGTGGTCCTCTTTTATAAGTTATAAGTCCTGTTAAGAACATATCTAAAGTTTGGTTGTTACAAGATTTGAAGTTTTCATCTTCAGGCTTACTTAAAAAAGCTGTTAACTCCTCTAAAGAAAGTTTTAACCCTCCTAATTTGAAAACTTCTAGCATAGCTTTATCATTTATTCTTAAAGCGTATCTAACTCTTCTTAGAACGTCATTATTCGTCATTTATTCCTCCTGATATTTTAAATTCACTCATAATTATAGCATAAATCTAAAAGTATTCCTACTTTTCTTTTACTGTCTATAAAAATCTTTTATTTTTGATTTTAAAATAAAGATCTGATTATTTTCAACTTTTACTAATCCTAACTCTTTTAATTTTTTGATTCCCCTTGAAACAGTCTCTCTATTTGTTCCAAGCATATCTGCTAAGTAGGTATTATTTACTTTTACTGTAAATCCATGATATTCCTTCATTTCATATCCAAAATCTTTTGCTAATTTCCAAAGTTTTGCTGCTATTTTTTTATCCATTGATATTGTTGTTGTGTTTTTTAGTTGTCTATATAAACGCTTTGTTTTCTTTGAAAGAGATTTTATTACCAATACCGCTAAGTCTGGATGTTTTAAGATTAATTTTCTTATCTCTTCAATTGGAATAACGAGAGTTTTAACATTTGTAAAAGCATCACAGCTTATACTTGTTTTTTCACTTTCATCATATATCATAACATCATTTAAAATTGAGTTTTCTCCTAAAAGATAGATTATTTTTCTTTTTCCATCCGAATTATCTTTATAAACTGTAACATTTCCACTAATTAAAAAATAGATATTTTCACAAAAAGAGTGTTCTAAAAAAAGAGTTTCCCCTACTTTAAATTCTTGGCAGTGAGAAACTCTTAGTAAATTATTTAAACACTCTTTTGTTAAAGCATTGCTTAAATACTCTGTATTCATATTAGTATTTATTTGGATCAGCAGTTCCTGTAGTTACTAATTCAACTCCAGAACTTGTTCCTAATCTTGTTACACCTAAAGATATATATTTTTCAGCAGTCGCTAAATCTCTAACTCCACCTGCTGCTTTTAACTCTGCTCTATCTCCAACAATCTCTTTCATCAATGCGATATCTTCAAATGTAGCTCCACCTGTTCCAAACCCAGTTGATGTTTTTACAAAATCAGCGTTTGCTTCTAAACAAAGTGCAGTAGCAATCTTTTTCTCATCATCTGTTAAATAACAGTTTTCGATTATAACTTTTAAAACGTTAGTTCCAATAGCCTCTTTTATAGCTGCTATTTCATTTTTAACATACTCTGTTTCTCCAGCTTTTAACATTCCGATGTTGATAACCATATCAATTTCAGAAGCTCCATCTTCGATAGCAGTTTTTGCTTCGAAAACTTTTGAAGCTGTCGACATAGCTCCTAATGGGAAACCAATTACAGAACAAACTTTAACCTCAGATCCAGCTAACTCTTTTGCAGCTAATGCTACGTAAGATCCATTTACACAAACTGAGAAGAAGTTATGCTCTTTAGCCTCCTTACATAGCTTTAAAATATCCTTTGGTTCTGTTGTAGCTTTTAATACTGTGTGATCAATATATCTGCTTAAATTCATTTTTTCTCTTTCCTCCTAAATTATATAAATTTAATTACTTTATTATAACCCAATATTAGATAAAATTTCTAGAATTACTTTATTTTTTTCTACTTTTTCATCTACTATATTGTATGCGCCTTCTAAAAACTTTATTGATGAATCTAGGTTTTTATCATTGTGTTGAACTATAGCTAAAACCTCTCCAGCTTCTACATAATCTCCAACCTTCTTTTTCAATAAAATTCCAACTGAGTGATCTATTACATCCTCTTTTGTAGCTCTTCCCGCTCCTAAAACCATTGCTGCTTTTCCAATCTCTTCTGCTTCTATTTTAGATATCCAACCAGATTTTTTAGCTTTAAACTCTAGTGATGATTTGAATTTTGGTAAAAGAGTATAATCATCAACTAATGCTGGATTTCCTCCTGCTGCCTCTATAAAGTCTTTTAAGTGTTGAACTGCTGCTCCACTGCTTATAGCTTCATGAACACGTTTTTTACCCTCTTCTAATGTCTTTACATCCCCTTTGATTTGTAAAGCTGTTGCTACTATAGTTTCTAAAAGTTGAGTGAAATCCTCTGGACCTCTTCCTTTTAAAGTTTCT
Source organism: Cetobacterium sp. UBA6069 (assembly GCA_002428805.1). Classification (GTDB taxonomy): domain Bacteria; phylum Fusobacteriota; class Fusobacteriia; order Fusobacteriales; family Fusobacteriaceae; genus Cetobacterium_A. The sequence goes on along the minus strand of DIXX01000035.1, from coordinate 17,051 downwards.
ATAGCTTCGATAATCTCATTCGCATTTCCAACTGCATATCCTAAAGGCTGATCCATATCTGTAAGTAAAGTTACCACTTTTCTATCGAAAGAATCTCCAATCTCTATCATCGTTCTTGCTAAATCTCTAGCTTCATCTAGGTTTTTCATAAAAGCTCCAGATCCAACTTTAACGTCAAGTATAATTCCATCAGCTGCAACAGCTAATTTTTTACTCATTATTGAACTCGCTATTAAAGGTATACTCGATACTGTAGCTGTTACATCTCTTAAAGAGTATAACTTTTTATCTAAAGGTACAATCGTGTCTGAATATCCCATAATTCCAGTTCCAACACTATTTACCATTTTTACCAACTCTTCTCTAGTTTCTGGGAAACAGAATCCTTCAATAGCTTCAAATTTATCTATCGTTCCACCTGTGTGACCCAATCCTCTTCCAGATAACTTTGCTGTTCCTATGTCAAAGGCTGCAAAAAGACCAGCTAGAGATATTGTAGTTTTATCTCCTACTCCTCCTGTAGAGTGTTTATCTATTAAGAACTTTTCTATTCCATCAAACTTTATAATCTCTCCACTATTCATCATAAGCTCTGTGAAAACTTTTAATTCTGCTTTAGTCATACCATTAAAGTAAACCGCCATTAAAAATGATGACATCTGGTAATCAGGAACTCTATTTTGTAAATATTCTTCTAGTAGAAAACTCATTTCCTCTGATGTAAGTTCAATTTTATCTCTCTTTTTTTGAATAATATCTACTGCTCTCATCTTTCCACCTCGTTCTTTTTTCATATTTTATATATTTTTCTAGCATTTTTTCTATTTTTATGATATATAAATTCTTATACAATTGATAGGACATATGGCCTAAGAGGAGAATTTATGAATAAAATAAACAACTATATAGAATCATTTAATTTAGACGACATTTTACTGAAAGAAGTTAGAGAAAAACTACTTCTTAGACACTATAAAAAAGGAGAGTACATCTTAGAAGCTCATAAAGAGACTAACAGTATCTATTTTGTAGTTGAAGGAACTGTCGAAGTTTCTTGTATATTAGATAATGGAAATTCAATCTGTTTAAATGTTTTAAAGCCACTTGAAATCTTTGGAGATATCGAATTTATCAATAAGCAAGAAGTGTTATTTGACGTCATAGCTAGAAACGATGTTCTCGTAATGCTGCTTCCATTTACAGTTGCAAGAGAGCATCTAAATAATAATATCAATTTTTGGAGATTCTTAGCTATTGAAGGAAATAAAAAACTATTAAATACAAACAAAGCTATATTTTATAAAAGTACTTTAAAAGCAAAAGATATATTTTTAAAATATATCGAGGACAATGATGGAGAGATAACTTTTAAATCTCTTGATGAACTTTCAAGTAGATTAAACATAAGTTATAGAAATTTAACTAGAATAATAGCTTTTTATGTTAAGAACAAAACTATTTCTAAAGATAGAAATTGTATTAAAATTTTATAGAGGAGGGATTTATGCAAAATTTTATTTATGATGTTCCAACTAGGATTTTATTTGGAGAAGGACAGGTTTCAAATGTAGGAAAAGAGGTTAAAAAACACGCTTCAAGAGTTTTACTTCTTTACGGTAAAAATAGTATTAAAAAAAATGGATTATATGATGAGGTTATAACGAGATTAAAAGCTGAAAATATCGAAATCGTTGAACTGTCAGGAGTAGATCCAAATCCAAGAATAGAAACTGTTAGAGAGGGTGCTGACCTTTGTAGAAAGCATCATTTAGAGCTTGTGCTAGCTGTTGGTGGCGGAAGTACTATCGACTGTGCGAAAGGGATTGCTGCGCAAACTAAGTATCATGGTGACATATGGAAAGATCTTTGTGTAGATAAAAAAAATCACCTTTTAACATCAGCTCTGCCGGTTGCATCAATTTTAACACTTGCAGCTACTGGAAGCGAGATGAATGGAAACAGTGTTTTATCAAATCCAGATGAGGATTTAAAACAAGGTTTCGGAAGTTATATTTTAAGACCTGTATTCTCAATTTTAGATCCTGTTTACACATTTACAGTTAATAAATACCAAACTGCAGCTGGTGTAGTAGATATTATGAGTCATATTTTTGAACAATACTTCTCTCCTGATAAAAAAGGATACTTACAAGCTAGAATAATGGAGGGGCTTTTAAAAACAGTTATTCACTATGGGCCTATAGCCTATGAAAAACCAGACGATTACGAAGCCAGAGCAAACATTATGTGGGCAAGCTCGCTTTCTTTAAACGGTCTAACTTCTGCTGGTAAAGAATCGACAGATTGGGCTACTCATCAAATCGAGCATGAATTAAGTGCAAAATATGATATCACACATGGAGTTGGTCTTGGAATTTTAACTCCATACTGGATGGAATATGTTTTAAGCGAAGAAAATGTTCATAGATTTGTGGATTATGCTAACAACGTTTGGGGAATTTTCGGAGATGATGATTTTGATGTTGCTAAAAAAGTTATTAGAAAAACTAGAGAGTTCTTTAACTCACTAGATGTTCCTTCAACTTTAGCAGAAGTGGACATTGACAGTTCAAAGCTTGAAGCTATGGCTGCAGTAGCCACAAGATTAGGACCAATTGGAACTATGAAAAAATTAGAGTTTAAAGATGTTTTAGAGATTCTTAATATGGCACT
>DIXX01000035.1:8208-14114 GCA_002428805.1 Cetobacterium sp. UBA6069 | reverse complement strand
ATATAACTATTTTAAACCTGCTTTAACCTCGTTTATCATGCTCTCAGTTGTTTTTAATCCACCTGTTGCAGTATACCAAGTCTCTGCATCTAAGAATATAATATTTCCATTTTTGTAAGCATTTGTTGATTTTACAATGTCGTTATCAAACGCTTTATTCGCTGATACATCTCCACCATTTACAGCACTTCTATCTACAACAAAGATATAATCTGGGTTCTTTTCTAATAAAAACTCAAAGTTTATCTTGCTTCCGTGAGTTGAAGCTCCAATCTCTCCGATTGTTTTAAATCCAAAGTGATCATGAATAATTGCGAATCTTGATTTTAAACCGTAAGCTGATAACTTTCCATTATTTGAAAGAACTACTAAAGCGTTTAAGTTTTCTGCAGTAACCTTCTCTTTAATCTCTTTTAAACTATTTTCTATGTTACTTAACTCTTTTTTTAATTGGACCTCTTTAGGGAAAATCTCTGCCATAATTTTTACATTATTTCTAAGCGCTTCTAAATAATCCTCTCCTGTTGTTGTTAAAATAATTGTTGGAGCTATTTTAGATAGTTGCTCATAGAACGGTTCTTGTCTTCCAGATAAAATTATGAAATCTGGTTTCATTTCGTATATTTTCTCTAAGTTTGGCTCTTTTAATCCACCAACATCAGTATACTTATTATCTCTATATTTTTCTAAAAACTTTGGTAGTGTCGCTTTAGGTAATCCTATAATCTCTACACCAACAGTATCTAACATCTCTGTAATTCCATAGTCAAATACAATAACTCTTTTTGGATCTTTAGGTACTTCAGTAACTCCCATCTCATGCTTTATAGTTACCTTCTCTACTGTTGAAACCTCTTCATCTCCTGATGCTAAATAGAAAAATGCTCCTACACAAACTGCTACAACTACTGCTAATAAAGCTAATATCTTTTTCATCTCTCCTCCTAGAAGTAAACACATATATTTTTTTTATTAATCTCTTGAATATGGAATGGCATCTCATAAAGTTTTTCTAACTTCTCTTTTACTACAACATTTTGAGTTTCATCCATATGTTTTAACTTTCCATTTTTCATCGCTAAAATGTAGTCTGAATAAACAGATGTAAAGTTTATATCATGCATAACGATAACTATTGTTTTCCCTAAATCTTTTACAAGCTTATCTAAGATTTTCATCATAGCCACAGAACTTTTCATATCTAAGTTGTTTAGTGGCTCATCAAGTAAGATATACTTTGTATTTTGAGCGATTGTCATTGCGATATAAGCTCTTTGTCTTTGTCCTCCACTCAGCTCATCTAAATATTTATCTTTAAACTCAGAAAGGTTCATATACTCGATTGCTTCATCTATCGCTCTTTTATCCTCAGCATTTAATCTTCCACCACTGTGAGGGAATCTACCAAACGAGATCAACTCATAAACTGTAAGTCTTACGTTAGTATTGTTTTCCTGCTTTAATGTAGCTATAGTCTTAGCTAGTTCAGCTTTATCCCAATCCTCAATTTTTTTACCATCTATTTTTATCTCACCCGAGTCTAAAGGAGTTAAACGACTTATCATATTTAGTAAAGTACTCTTTCCTGCTCCATTTGGTCCTATGATACAAGTTATCTTTCCCTCAGGAATATCTGTAGTCACATTGTCTACAACAAATTTTGATCTATAACTTTTACTGCAATTTTTTATCTCTATCATCTTATCCTACTCTCCTCTCTTTTAATAGAATCCATAGTAGATACATTCCACCAACAAAGTTGATTATCGTTCCTACAGCGAAACTATTATTAAATATCTTCTCAACAATCAGTTGCCCTATTATCAGAGATAAAATACTCATAAAAATAGAACCAACTATCAAATATTTATGCTTATACGTTTTCAATAACTCTTTTGAGATATTTACTGTTAAAAGACCCAAAAATGCAACTGGTCCAACTAAAGCTGTTGAAATAGAAACTAGTATTCCCACTATTGTTAGATTTTTTCTTAGCAGTTTTTTGTAATCTAACCCTAAATTTATAGACTGACTATAACCTAAACTCATTACATCTAAAGTTCTTATATCTTTTCTTAGCCAGAAGAAAATAGCTCCGGCAACTGCGTATGATATTGAAAGTAATGTTGTATTAACTCTGCTGTAGCTTGCAAATAAACTACTTTGTAAAATTAAGAACTCATCTGGATCCATAACCATTTGAAGTCCACTTGATAAACTATCTAAAAATGTTCCAACTACCATACCGATTAAAATCATATATAGTAACTTTCCTTTACTTTTCCCTGTGAAAAATTGTTGAAGGAAAAGACTCACTAAAATCATAAGCCCAATTGTTATAAAAAACTTTGGAATTGGTGCTGTCAAACTTGGAATCATTCTTCTAAGCGTAAAGACTGTCATTGTTTGTAAAAATCCATACATCGCATCTAATCCCATAACACTTGGAGTTAAAATTCTGCTATCTGTAACTGTTTGGAATATCAATGTTGATACTGCCACACACGTTCCACTTAAAACCATCGCCAATATTTTTACACTTCTTGTCGATATTAAATATCTAAAATTATTTTTATTTACACCTATTAATAAGAAAATACCGATCCCTAAAAGTAATCCCACTAAAAGAGCCAGTAAGATATTTTCTATTTTTTTATCTTTACTCCTCAAAGCTCAACCTCCTAATTATCATGATTAAGAATATTCCACTTCCAAATACTCCTGTTATCATTCCGATTGGAATCTCATGAGGATATATAACTAATCTTCCTAGAATATCACATAATAAAAGGAATAAACTTCCCAAAGCTCCAGTTATGTAAAGATTCTTTGATAAGTTATCTCCAAAGAACATTGAAACTATGTTTGGAATAATTAATCCTAAAAAAGGAATTCCTCCAATTGTTATCATCACAAGTGAAGATATGAAACAAACTAAAACTAATCCTGTGTTTACAATAAGTTTATAATTTATTCCCAGATTTATTGCAAACTCCTCTCCCATTCCAGAGATTGTAAACTGCTTTGAATAAAAGAATGCAGTTAGTACAAGAGGAACTGTTATATACAGTAATTCATAGTTTCCTTTTAATACGCCTGAAAAGTCACCAAAAAGCCAACTGTTAATACTTTGAATTAAATCACCTTTATAGGCAAAGAACATTGTTATAGAGCTCAATATTCCACTTATCATCATTCCGATTAGCGGCACTAAAGCGTTGTCCTTTACTTTTATTTTTCTTACTATTCCTAAGAAAAGGAAAGTCCCCGCTATCGCAAATATTGTTGCGATTAGCATCTTGAATATTATCGATTCTCTCGGAAAGAATAGTAAAGCTACCAATATCCCTAGTTTTGAAGAGTCGGCAGTTCCAGCTGTTGTGGGAGAAACAAACTTATTCATAGTAAGCTGCTGCATAATTAAACCACAAATGCTCATCCCAAATCCTGCTGTTATGATACTTATTGTTCTTGGAATTCTACTTAAAAATATTATATTATTACTGTTAGTTCCCTCTACAAAAATATCTGACACATTAACTGTTGCCACACCTAAAAAAATAGAGACTATTGCTAGAAAAATGATAAATGCTGTTGTTGTAAAGTTTTTCATCTAATCTCCTTTTAAATATTTCGTCTTACAAATTAAATTATATCAAAAGATTATGCTTTGTCAACGATAAACTTTAATTTTCAAAATATTTTCCTTATTTTTTTTATCAAGAATTTTTTACGCAAAAAAATAACTGCCTTTTTAGGCAGCCATTTACTTTTCTTTTTTGTTTTTATAGAGCTCAACATCCACTCTTTTATAAAGAGAATCTAAGTCCTCTCCCTCTTTTCTTTGACCCATTCCAATACTAACTGTAAAATCAATCTCTTTCTCTTTTAGAGCTATCTCATTTTGAATTCTTTCCCAAACTTTTTCTAACTCTTCTAAATTCGATTCAATAAGTACACAGAACTCATCTCCACCCATTCTAACTATATAATCATCTTTCCTTCTAACACTTTTCTTTAAAATTTTAGATAACTTTTTCAACACTAAATCCCCTATATCGTGACCTTTAGTGTCATTTATATGTTTAAATTTATCTATATCTATAAGCATCATAGAGAACGTTTTATCCTTATTTTTATCTAAACTCTCTCTTATTTTTTCTTCATAAAAATTTCTATTGTAAACATTAGTCAGTAAATCTTTATAAACTTTTTCTTTTAGATCTAAACTTTTTTTCTTAGATTCTGTTATCTCTTTAACCATAGCTAAAATCCCATGATCATCATTATCTAAATCAACCCTCGATTTAAATGTTTGATACCATCTTCCTTCGAAACACTCCTCTTCGTAGAAATTTCCCCTTTCAAAAGCTATTTTATTATTTTCCAAACATTTCTTGGCCATACTTTCTGGAAAAAACTCTATCTCTTTTCTTCCATATAACTCTTCGGGGTGTTTTCCTAAATACTGTGCATACGCTTTATTAAAATACTCTAATCTTCCTTCTGAATCTAAATAAAAAATAAACTCTTGAACAGTATCTAACATCGCAACTAATTTATCCTGGCTTTTAGATTTTTCCTCTAAATCTTTTTCTATCTCTTTTAAATTACGAATATTGTGAAACTCCAATTGAATAAATTTTTCTCCATTTTTTTCTATCTCACACTTTTTAATCTCTAAATCAATTTTTTCAAACTTTCTGACTAGTGCTTCGTTCATTTCAAAATATTTAAAATCACCTTCATTAAAATGTTTTTTCAAAATTTTCTTCATATATTCATTTTGGTATTTTACTTTAAATTTTTGATTTAAGACTAACACTCCTATCGTTAAGTTATCTAATAATAAATTTCCAAACATCCAATACCTCATTTTCATTTTTTATCAATGGTTATAAAAAAAAATAGCACCAGGGTACTATTTCTTTATTCTTATAGGTATGTTAGCTATTAAAGCTGTCTCCCTTCCACTATCAGTCTCTTGTGAAACTTCAATATTCAAAGCATTTGTATCTATATCTACATACTTAGATATAACAGATATAATCTCATTTTTCAATGCCTCTAACGTCTTCGGAGAAAGCATAGCTCTATCATGAATCAGTACCAACTTCAAACGATCTTTTGCTACTGAACTAGATTTTTCTTTATTTAAAAAGTTAAAAAACGCCATAGTTTCTCCTCCTCTATTTTTTAAACATCTCTTTTATTTTATCAAAGAATCCAATTTTTGGATCTAAATCTAAGAACTCAACATTTTGCCCTAGAGTTCTGCTAGCTATATTGTTATAAGCTTTTGCTGCTAGTGAATCCCCTCTATAAACTAAAGGCTCACCTTTATTTGTAGATATAACTATATTTTCATCATCTGGAACAATTCCAATCGGTTTTATTCCTAAGATATCTGTTACATCATCCACACTCAACATATTTCCATCTTTAACCATATCTACTCTTAGACGATTTACAATCAGCTTTGGATTTCTAATCTCGTTTGCTTCTAATAATCCAATAATACGGTCTGCATCTCTTACAGCTGAAATTTCTGGAGTTGTAACTACATACGCTTCCTCTGCTGCTGCAATAGCATTTTTAAATCCTTGCTCTATCCCTGCTGGGCAGTCAACTAGAATATAGTCATACTCAACTTTTAAAGCATCAATTAACTCTCTCATCTGCTCTGGAGTAACTGCATTTTTATCTCTCGATTGAGCCGCAGGTAAAAGATGTAGATTATCATTTCTCTTATCCTTTATAATAGCCTGCTTTGGTTTGCAACTTCCTTCGATAACATCTATAAGATCGTAAACAATTCTATTTTCTAAACCCATTACAACGTCTAAGTTTCTAAGTCCGATATCTGTATCTATTAGAAGGGTCTTTTGATTTTGCATAGCTAGTGC
>DIXX01000035.1:5527-7948 GCA_002428805.1 Cetobacterium sp. UBA6069 | reverse complement strand
TCTATATTTTAATCATATGCTCTAAGGTAGCTTTATTGAACTTTTCAATAAATATATTTCCATCTTTTAAATATGCCACTTCAAAATCTAGAGTTTTTTTAACCTTATTAATATCTAAAACATTTGTACTTGGATTTTTAGCAATAACCTGTCCTATTTTTATCTGAATAGGATTTAATGAAAAAGCTCCTACAAACGCTTCAGAACCCTCATCCTCTCCAGCATATACAGTTCCGTTTAGATATCCCAGCACAACAACATTTCCTTTTGCTTTTATCACAGCTCCCGGATTCACATCTCCTAAAATAACCACATTTCCACTGAACTCTAAATTGTGTCCAGAACGTAAAGTTCCTTTATGAAATTTCGTTATCCCTTCCTCTGTAACATCTTTTATATTATTAAAAGGAAGCTTAGACTCTGCTACTGGCAATTCTGAAAAAATTGATTCTTCCGAGAAAATAAAAGCCACTTTTATTTTAGTATCTTTCGTAACTACTCCGATTAATATATTTTCCTCTATTTCTGTAAGTTTTCTATTTGTAAACTCGATGGCTATTTTTGTATCACCTATAAATGCCTCTGCCTGTTTAATCTTTTCAGAAAATTTATCTTTTAAAGAACTAAAGTCGATATTACTATCTAGCTGTACTACTAATCTGTCCTTTTTTCCTTTTAAAATTACACAGTCGTTCATATCTGTACGCTCCTAATTTTATTTTTACATATGTATGAATTATAGCACTTTTATGTTCATACTTCAATCATTTTATCATTTTCTAGTTTTTTTTATTAAAAAAAATAAGCCTGTAATAACAGGCTCATTTTATATTATTAAATAGTTATATTTTGCTCTGTTTCTATATCAAATAGATGGCACTTATCCATCTCGAAATAGAACTCCTCTTTTTGGTTAAAATTCGCTCCAGTTGATTTTTCAGCTGGTATTCTAGCAGTATATTGAGCATCTCCAATAAAGAAGTAAATAAACTCTTCGTTACCCATCTGTTCAACGATATTTACTTTTCCAACTAATGAAGCATCTCCAACTTTAGCTGTATTTTTATTTCCTACATTTTCAGGTCTAATTCCAAACCAAACATCTTTTCCAATATGCCCTTTTACTTTCATAGCTTTTTCTTTTGGTAACACTAGCTTATCTCCAGTAGATAATTTCACTAAAGTGTTTTCTCCTTCTGAGATTAAAGATGCTTTTACGATATTCATAGCAGGTGAACCTATAAATCCTGCAACGAACTTATTCTTTGGAGAGTTATATAGATTTAATGGAGTATCAACTTGCATTATTTTACCGTAGTTTAATACACAGATTCTATCTCCCATTGTCATCGCTTCAACTTGGTCATGAGTAACATAGATCATAGTTGCGTTTTGTCCCTCTTCTTTTAACTGCTTATGAAGTTGAGTTATTCTAACTCTCATAGATACTCTAAGCTTTGCATCTAAGTTAGAAAGTGGTTCATCAAATAGGAAAACCTCTGGTTTTCTAACAATCGCTCTACCTACTGCAACCCTTTGTCTTTGTCCTCCAGACATCTCTTTTGGCTTTCTATCTAAAAGATCAGTTATCTCTAACTTTTCCGCTGCTTCTTTAACTCTTTTATCAATCTCATTTTTAGGCACCTTTGCCATTTTAAGTCCAAATGCCATATTATCATAAACTGTCATATGAGGGTAAAGTGCATAGTTTTGGAAAACCATTGCAATTCCTCTATCTTTTGGAGGTAAGTCATTAACTAGCTTCTCTCCAATGTAAATCTCTCCACCTGTAATCTCTTCTAATCCTGCAACCATTCTTAGAGTAGTTGATTTTGCACAACCTGAAGGTCCAACAAAAACCATAAACTCTCCATCTTTAATGTCTAAATCGATTCCATGAACTGCCTTAAACCCATTTGGATATTGTTTTTCAACTTTTTTTAACACTACTTCTGCCATATTAATTCTTCCTCCTCTTTATTTACTAAATCTGAGGTCATTATATAGCAACTTTTATCAAAAATCAAGTTTTTTTGTTCTTTTTTAACTCTTTTTTTACTTTTTGTTTACACTTAATTGAAAATAAATATAGTTTCTGCCTTGTATACTGAATTTTTATTATAGATTTTAGCCTTCTCAGGTAAAAAATTAATTACATCTGGATAATCTTGCATTTCAAAACAGATTCCATTGTGTTTTTTATCCAAATAGTTTCCAGTGTATATAACAGCTACTGGTTCACTGCTTTTAACTTTCATAACTCTTCCTGCAATCTCATCTTTAAACTCAATATCATATTGAGCTTTTTTCGACATTTCGAAAGGATGATCCATTCCCCCTCCAACAATCTCTAATTGCGAATCAGACTTTTCTAAAACTTCACCTAAGTTTTGGAACTCATTAAATTTTAAAAAACTGCAA
>DIXX01000035.1:4324-5282 GCA_002428805.1 Cetobacterium sp. UBA6069 | reverse complement strand
GCATTCACTTTTAAATCCGAATCTTTTATAGTTCTTTTCAGATCACCACTCAAATTGAAATAGCTGTGGTTTGTCAAATTGATATATGTATCTCTATCACTTTTTCCAGAATACTCTATTTTTAAGATATTTTTTTCTAAACTATACTTCACTTCAAAATCTACTTCACCAGGAAATCCCGATTCTAAATGAGGACTTTTATAAGTTAAAGTTAAAACACCAGCTTCACCAAGAGTTGATGTTGCACCTTCCCAAACTCTACCGTTTAATCCCTGAGGCCCACCATGTAGATTATTGCCACCGTTATTTTTTTCTAAGTTATATACCTCTTCACCAATTTTTAAAACTCCATCTTTAATTCTTCCAGCAACTCTTCCTGTTATAGCTCCAAAGTAATACTCACAAGCTTCATACTCTTTTAGAGTTTCGTAGCCCAATACAATATTTTCAAAAACACCTTCCTTATCGGCTGTTTTTAAAGATTTTATAATCCCCCCGTAAGATATAACCTCTAAATCTACATACTCATTTTTTAAATTGTAAAGAAAAATCTGAACTCCATCTTCTGTCTTTCCAAACTCTGCAACCGTTATTTTCATAACTCATCCCTCCATATATTTTTTCTAAAAAGATTGTGTCTCACAATCGATATAGGATTGTAAGTGTGCATCTCATTTAAAATATCCGATACTATCAAATCATATTTCTGCTCTTCTAAAGTAACTTTTTGTAGCTCTAACTTCAAAGTACTAAGCAGCAATCTCTCTTTAAAAATCTCTCCTATTAAAACTATTTTTTCTGGATTTATAAGAGATATAATCATATCAATACTGTGTGCTATTATTACCATCGCTTCTGTCGTAACCTTTGTAGTCAGAAAATCCCTAGCTTTAACACCCTCTATAACATCTAAAATATCTATTGAACCCTCTTTTTTTAACTTTTCCTTTAAACAACT
>DIXX01000035.1:2642-4045 GCA_002428805.1 Cetobacterium sp. UBA6069 | reverse complement strand
TTCTTAAACTACTTCTATCCATAACTACATGCCCTATCTCTCCTGCAATAAACCCATGCCCTGAAAGAAGCTCGCCATTCATAAATATAGAACTTCCAATTCCCTCTGAGACATTTAAGACAACATAGTTCTCACTCTCTTTTACCTCTCCAAAATATCTCTCTGTTAAAGCCATCGCTCTCACATCATTTTCTATTAAAACAGGAATCTTAAACTTTTCCTCTATCATCTTTTTTAGATCTATCTTCTTTCTTTTATAATGGGGTGAAAATAGTATAACACCATTTTCAGAGTTGATAAGCCCTGTTATAGCCATCGATATAACTTTTACACCGCTCTCCTCTTTCAGCTCTGTTTCAATTATATCCTCTAAATAACTTGTCAACTCGTCATCTTTTTCAATTTTATAGCTATTAGTTTTAAATATCTCTCCCTCTATATCTCCAATTGCAGTTATAATCGAAGTTGGTGTAAGAGATATCCCCAGTATTTTTCCAACCCAATACTTATTCAGTGATAAATCTGTCGCACGCCTTCCCCCTGTCGACTCTCTTTGTGCTACCTCTAAAACAATCCCCGAATAAAGCAGCGGATCTATAGATTTTGTGATAGCAGCTGGTGTTAACTCTAACTCCTCTGCTATCTTTTTTCTCGAGATTTTATTTTTATTTTTAATTATTTCTAATATTCTCAACTGTGATTGTGTAAATTTCATGTTCCCCTCCAAACTATATATACTTTATAATACTCCTATGCAACATCTAAGTCAACTGTTTAAACGTAGACTTTTTTAACTTTTTTAAAAAAGTTTGTTCTAAAAATATACTTTTATCTTTTAAAACACTTTTTTTTGCAGTATACTCAAATCAAAACGAAAAACATGAAAAAAGGGGAGAGTTATTTATGGAACTTATCAAAAATTTAGTGGGAAATTTTAAAAAAGAGTTTAAAAAAGCTGAAACTACTAACTGCGAGGTTTTCTTCGCACCTGGAAGAGTTAATCTAATCGGAGAACATATAGATTACAACGGTGGAAAAGTTTTCCCATGTGCCTTAGATTTTGGAACATATGCTGTTTTAACTAAAAGAGAGGACAAACAATTTAGAATGTACTCTGAAAACTTTAAAGATTTAGGAATAATCGAGTTTTCATTAGACTCTTTAGTTTATGATAAAAAAGATGATTGGGCGAACTATCCAAAAGGAATTGTAAAAACTTTCTTAGATGCTGGATATAAAATAGATTCTGGATTTGACGTATTATATTATGGAAATATTCCAAATGGTGCTGGATTATCATCTTCAGCTTCAATTGAAGTTTTAACTACAGTTATCTTAAAAAGTCTATTCAACTTAGATATAGATATGGTAGAGATGGTAAAGCTGAGTCAAAAAACTGAAAA
>DIXX01000035.1:2130-2354 GCA_002428805.1 Cetobacterium sp. UBA6069 | reverse complement strand
GCTATTCTTTTAGATTGTAACACTTTAGAGTATTCTTATGCTCCATTTATGTTAAAAGATGCATCTATCGTTATTGGAAATAGTAACAAAAGAAGAGGGCTTGGAGAATCAAAGTACAACGAAAGAAGAGCTTCTTGTGACACTGCTTTAGAGGATTTAAAAGCTGCTGGAGTAGAGATCAACTCACTTTGTGATATGGATATCGAACTTTTCGAAAGTGTTAA
>DIXX01000035.1:0-1824 GCA_002428805.1 Cetobacterium sp. UBA6069 | reverse complement strand
GGGATATAGATGCTTTTGGAAAACTTATGATCGAATCACACAACTCGCTTAGAGATGACTATGAGGTAACTGGATTTGAGCTAGACAGCTTAGTTGAAGCCGCTCTTGAAGAAGAGGGAACTATCGGTTCTAGAATGACTGGAGCTGGATTTGGTGGATGTACTGTTTCTCTTGTTAAAAACGAAGCTATCGAGGACTTTATAGCTCATGTAGGGAAAAAATATTTCGAGAAAACTGGTTTAGAAGCTGCATTTTATATTGGTATCCCAGGAGACGGTGCTAGAAAGTTAGGTGATTTCTAATGATATTTTCATTGATTAACGAACTTTTAAACTATGGAGTTAAAAACAACCTTATAGATAAAGATGAGCTTATCTACTCTAGAAATCTAATCTTAGATACTTTAAATCTAGATGACTGGAAAGATGACGCTCCAAAAGATAATAGAGATATTGAAACTATACTTTTAGATATATGTGGATGGGCTGTAGAGAATGAGTTAATAAACAACTCTCCAGCTGAAATGGAGCTTTTAGATACAAAAGTTATGAACTGTATCACTCCTAGACCAAAAACTGTTATAGATAAGTTTAAAGCTGACTATGCTATCTCACCTGCTGCTGCAACTTTAAACTACTACAACTTCTCTAAGGCCACTAACTACATTAGAGACGCTAGAATAAAAAGAAACCTTCACTGGTATTCAGCTACTCCTTACGGAGATTTAGAGATTACAATAAACTTAGCAAAACCAGAAAAGGATCCAAAGGATATTGAAAGAGAAAAAACTATGCCAAAATCTTCATACCCAAGCTGTTTACTTTGCTTAGATAACGTTGGTTATGCAGGAAGATTAAACCACCCAGCTAGAAGCACTCACAGAGTTATTCCGATGACTTTAAAATCTGAAAACTGGCACTTCCAATTTTCACCATACGTTTACTATAACGAGCACTCTATAGTTTTCTGTGAAGAGCATAGACCTATGAAGATGAGCAAAGATACGTTTGACCGTCTTTTAGAGTTTGTAGAGCAGTTCCCACACTACTGCATCGGGTCTAACGCTGATCTACCTATAGTTGGAGGATCGATTCTTTCTCATGATCACTATCAAGCTGGAAAGCACACTTTCCCTATGGAAAAAGCTGGTGTTGAAAATAGTTTTATTCTTAAAAACTTCCCAGAAGTAGAGTGTGGAGTTGTAAAATGGCCTATGTCTGTTATCAGAATCACAGCTGATGATAAAGAGACTTTATCTAACGCTGCTCTACACATATTTAACTCTTGGAAAAACTATAGTGATGAGTCTGTGGGGCTTCTTTCTCACTCAGGAGAAACTGAGCACAACACTGTGACTCCTATAGCTAGAAGAGTTGGAAATAAATTCCAAATAGATTTAGCACTTAGAAACAATAGAACATCAGATGAACACCCTATGGGAATCTTCCACCCTCACTCTGAGGTTCACAATATAAAAAAGGAAAATATTGGACTTATCGAAGTTATGGGTCTTGCTATTCTGCCTGGAAGACTACAAGATGAGATGAAAATGCTAGAAACAGCTTTAAAAGATATGAATTGGAAAGAAAACATTAAAAATGATGAAACTCTAAAAAAACACTTCGATTGGATAAACGAGATTCAATCTAGAAGAGAAACTGTAGATGGGGAAGTTTTAAAAGAGGAGATCGGAAAAACTTTCAGCACTGTCTTAGAACACGCTGGAGTATTTAAAAGAGACTCTCTTGGAAAAGACGCTTTCCAAAAGTTTATGAATAGCCTGTAACAAAGTAAAAGAGAGTTCACCCTGAACTCTCTTTTATT
>DIXX01000030.1 GCA_002428805.1 Cetobacterium sp. UBA6069 | reverse complement strand
GCAGTTAACTTTGTAAGATTAACAAAAGAGCAACAATTAGACGTTATATCAAGAACGATAAACGGAAATATGTAATTATAAAAGGATGTGCTAAGAAATGAAAAAGGGATTTATACACTCGCATGAGAGTTTTGGAACTGTAGATGGACCAGGTATTAGATATGTAGTGTTTACTCAAGGATGTCCTTTGAGATGTAAATATTGTCATAATTGTGACACTTGGAAAAAAGAGGATGCTAAATCTCTCGAGACTCCCGAAGAAACATTCTTAGAAATCTGTAAATATAAAAACTTTATAAAAAAAGGTGGAGTAACGGTGACCGGTGGAGATCCGTTAACTCAACCTGAGTATGTAAAGGAACTATTGAAACTTTGTAAGAAAGAGGGAATACATACAGCGATAGATACTTCAGGGTATTTATTTAACGATAAAGTTAAAGAAGCCTTAGAGTATGCAGATCTTGTTTTACTAGATATAAAGTCAATAGATCCAACTCAATATAAAGAGTTAACTGGTGTAGATTTACAACCTACTTTAGAATTTGCAAAGTATTTAAAAGAGATTGGAAAACCAATGTGGGTAAGACATGTTGTTGTTCCAGGAATTACTGATAATGATGAGTTGTTAGAAAAGCTAGCTGACTATTTAAAAGATTTTGATAATCTTGAAAAAGTAGAAGTTTTACCATATCACTCTCTAGGAGAGTATAAATGGCAAAAAGTTGGTTTAGAATACCCGTTAAAAGGTGTAGAACAACTTTCAGCAGAAAGATTTGAAAATGCTAAAAATATATTTAAAAGTAGAGGTTTATCAGTTAAATAGTGAAGTTTTGGCTACCTTAGAACAATTTTGTTCTAAGGTAGTTTTTTATATATTTTAGTAGAAAATATGGTATAATTAGTAAAAAAGGAAGGAGAGTAAAATGATAATATTAGGAATAGAAACATCTTGCGATGAAACTTCAATAGCTGTTTTAAAAGATGGTAAAGAGGTTTTATCTAATAATATCTCTTCTCAAATAGATATACACAAGGAATATGGTGGAGTTGTGCCTGAGATAGCTTCAAGACACCATATAAAAAATATAGCTACAATATTAGAAGAGAGTTTAGAAGAAGCAAAAATAACTATGGATGATGTAGATTACATAGCGGTAACGTATGCACCAGGATTAATTGGAGCTCTACTTGTTGGAATCTCTTTTGCTAAAGGATTAGCATATGGGCATGATCTTCCTCTGATTCCGGTTCATCATATAAAAGCTCATATATATGGTAACTTTATAGAACATGACATAGAATTACCTTGTATTGCTTTAGTTGTTTCAGGAGGACATACAAATATAGTTTATATTGATGAAGAGCATAACTTTACAAACTTAGGAGCAACATTGGATGATGCTGTGGGAGAAAGTTATGATAAAGTAGCTAGAGTTATGGGGATTGGATACCCTGGTGGTCCTATAGTTGATAAACTTTACTATAAGGGAAACAAAGAAGCCTTAAAAATTCCAGAACCAAAAGTAGATGGTTATGACTTTAGTTTCTCAGGAATTAAAACTTCAGTAATAAATGCAGTGAATAAAGCTAGAATGAAAGGTGAAGATTTTAAGCCAGAAGATTTATCAGCATCTTTCCAAGAAAAAGTTGTAGATATTCTTTGCAAGAAAACATTAAAAGCTGTTCAAGATAAGGGTGTTAAACAGGTTGTAATCGCTGGTGGAGTTGCAGCGAACTCTTTATTAAGAACGGAGCTTACAAAAAGAGCTGAGAAAATAGGAGTAAAAGTTAGTTATCCTTCAATGTCGTATTGTACAGATAACGCTGCTATGATAGCAGCTGCAGCATACTATAAGTTGAATTACGGAAAAGGTCAAATTTTTGCTGATTTAACTTTGAATGGAAAAGCTACATTAGATATAATGAAAGATTAAAAAATGCCCCAAATTTTTGGGGTATTTTAATTTTTATGGTATAATTTTAACAGAGATAATGTTAGAAACAAGAGCTATTTCAGAATCTATTTAACATTGAAAAACTCTTGAAAATATGGTAAAATTTTTGGATAACAATGTGTTATTTTGGAGGTAAAATGAAAATATATATTGCTCCTTTAGCAGGAGTTACAGATTATACATTTAGAGGAATTTTAGACGAATATAAACCTGATCTTATGTTTACAGAGATGGTAAGCATAAATGCTTTAGAAATGGAGAATGAAAAGACATTAAATCAAATTTTGAGAATAAGAGATGGTGAAGCTGTTCAAATATTTGGAAGAGATGTTGACAAAATGGTTCATAGTGCAAAATATATAACTGAAAAGTTAGGAGTAAAGCACATAGATGTAAATGCAGGGTGTCCTGTAAATAAGATAATAAAAAATGGATATGGAGCAGCTCTTTTAGAAGATCCCGATCATATAAAGAAAATTTTATGTGAAATAAGAGCTAATATAGCTGATGATGTTGATTTATCATTAAAAACAAGAGTCGGTTATAAAGGGTTAAAGCAACATAAATTAGTTGGAAAGATAGCTGAAGAAGCTGGATGTAAACATATAACAATTCACGGTAGAACAAGAGAGCAGATGTATAGCGGAACAGCAGACTGGGAATTAATAAAAGAGGTTAAAGAGAGCGTAAATATAGAAGTTATCGGAAATGGTGATATATTTACAGCTGAAGATGCCTATGAAAAAGTAAAATATTCAGGAGTAGATGGAATAATGCTGGCTAGAGGAATTTGTGGAAATCCCTGGTTAGTTAAACAAATAAAGGAAAAATTTGAAACTGGTGAGGTTCAAACGATATTAACACCAGAGATGAGATTAGATATGGCTATAAAACATACTCTTCAAGCTAAATTAGATAATCCTGATAAAAAATTCCTGTTTGAGTTAAGAAAACATCTATGTTGGTATTTAAAAGGAATAAGGAATGGAGCTGTACTGAAAGGAGCTATAAATCAAATAGATAATTATGATGAGTTAGTAGCTCTGTTAGAGAAAGCGAAGGAAAATTTATAGTAAGGAGAAGTGATTTTTTGTCAGTAGATACGCCATTAATGGCTCAATATAAAGAGATAAAGGAACAAAATCAAGACAGCATCTTGTTTTTTAGATTAGGTGATTTCTATGAGATGTTTTTCAATGATGCAGTAGTAGCATCAAAAGAGTTAGGATTAACTTTAACAAGTAGAAATAAAGAGAAGGGTATTGAGGTTCCCTTAGCTGGAATCCCTTACCACTCTTCAGCAGGATATATAGGTAAACTTGTAGCAAAAGGATATAAAGTAGCTATTTGTGAACAAGTAGAAGATCCTAAAGCAACAAAAGGGTTGGTAAAAAGAGCGGTTGTTAGAGTAATAACTCCGGGAACAATAATTGACACAGAGTATTTAGATGAAAAAAGTAACAACTATTTAATGGGAGTTGTTTTAAAAAAAGATACGATAGGATTAACATATATAGATATAACAACTGGAGAGTTTGTAGCTAGTGAAAAACCTAAAACAGATGATTATGTATATAGAATTTTAGGCGAGATAAATAAAGTTTCTCCAAGAGAAGTTTTAATAGATGAAGTTTCATATCCAGAGTTAGAAAAAGAGCTGAAGCAGTTTGCTCAACTTAATAAAATAAATATCAATTCTTGTTTAAAAATAAAAAAGAGTGAAGAGTATTTAAAAGAATATTTTAAAGTAATATCTTTAGATAGTTTTGACTTAAATGGAAAAAATGTGGCCGTTGAAGCTGCTGCTATGGTATTAGATTATGTGTTAGAGTTACAAAAAGGAAATGAAATTCCAGTAGATAAAATAATTTATACGGGTAGTGAAGATATTATGGAGTTAAATCTAACTACTCAGAGAAATTTAGATGTAGTTGCATCAACTAGAGAAAATGGTGTATTAGGAACTCTTCAATGGGTTCTAGATGGCTGCAAAAGTTCAATGGGAAGTAGACTTTTAAAGCATTTTTTAAAAAATCCATCAATTTCAAAAACAGTAATTTTAGAGAGACAAAATGATATCGATTTCTTCTATGAAAGTGTCCTTTTAAGAGAGGAGGTTAGAGAGAGATTAAAAGATATATATGATATTGAAAGAATCATAGGAAAGCTAGTTTTAGGAAATGAAAATGCAAGAGATTTAGTGGCTTTAAAAAAATCTATTCTAAATAGTTTAGATATATATAAGGTGTTAAAAGGAGCTCCGATTTTCGAGATAGCTTTAGATGAGTTAGTAAAGATATATAACTTGATTGAAAGAGCTATAAAGGATGAGGTTCCGTTTTCTGTTAGAGAGGGTGGAATGATAAGAGAGGGTTATAACTCTGATTTAGATGAACTACATAACATCTCGAATAATGGAAAAGATACAATTTTAGAGATTGAAAATAGAGAAAGAGAAAAAACAGGAATTAAAGGATTAAAAATAAAATATAATAAAGTTTTTGGATATTTTATAGAGATAACAAAAGCAAATATTCATTTAGTACCTGATGACTATATAAGAAAACAAACTT
Organism: Cetobacterium sp. UBA6069; assembly: GCA_002428805.1. GTDB lineage: Bacteria > Fusobacteriota > Fusobacteriia > Fusobacteriales > Fusobacteriaceae > Cetobacterium_A. The sequence continues at coordinate 7,817 of DIXX01000030.1, read as the reverse complement.
TAGCTAACGCAGAAAGATATATTGTTGAAGATTTAAAAATTTATGAAGAGAAAGTTTTAAATGCAAAAGATAAAATAGAGAACTTAGAATATGTGTTGTTTAAAGAGATTTCAGAAGAGGTAAAAAAATATAGAAAAGTTTTACATGATTTAGCCTATAAAGTTGCATATTTAGATGTAATCTCAAATTTTGCGCATATGGCAACTAAAAATGGTTATGTAAAACCTGAAATAACTACAGATGGAGCTTTAGAAATTATAGGGGGAAGACATCCTATAGTTGAGCAATTAGTTGGAAGAGAAAATTTTATAAAAAATAGTATTGTTTTAAATAAGGAGAAAAATCTAATAATTTTGACAGGGCCAAATATGTCAGGAAAATCTACTTATATGAAGCAGATTGCATTAATTTTAATTATGGCACATATGGGGTGTTATGTTCCTGCAGAATATGCTAGAATAGGAATAGTGGATAAAATATTTACAAGAATTGGAGCGAGCGATGATTTAGTAACTGGTCAATCTACATTTATGTTAGAGATGAGTGAGGTTGCTAATATTGTAAATAGCTCGACCAAAGATTCATTTATTATTTTAGATGAAATTGGAAGAGGAACTTCGACCTTTGATGGAATATCAATAGCTACAGCAATAACAGAGTATATACATGACAATATCGAAGCTAAAACTATATTTGCAACTCATTACCATGAGCTAACTCAATTGGAATCAAAATTAAATAAATCTACAAACTTTAGAATTGAAGTAAAAGAGGATGAAAAAGAGATTACCTTCTTAAGAGAGATTGTTAAAGGTGGAGCTGATAAATCTTATGGAATAGAGGTTGCTAGATTAGCTGGACTTCCAAAAGAGATTCTAGATAGAGCAAAAGAGATGCTAAAAGTTTTAGAAAATAGAAAAATGATAATAGAGAAGAAAGTAAAAAAAGAGCAGTTGATATTATTTGGAGAGTTTGAAGAAGAAGTAAAAGAGGAACCAATAAAAAAAGTAGAAGAAAATATTGTTCAGTTAGAAAATGAGGAAAAAATAGTTTTACGTCTTTTAAAAGAGGCTGAGTTGGATAAAATGACACCTTTAGATGCCTTTTTAAAGCTAAATGAGTTAAAACGTATCTTAAACTAGGAGGCAGTATGGATAAGAAAAAGTTGGCCTATAGAATTGTTATAGCAGCAGCATTGGTTTTGGGATATTTCAATTATTTTGGTGATGAGAAAAAAATAGAAAAAAAAGAGGAAGTCGTTGAAACAATAGGTGCGGTATATGATACAGAGGGTTATCATATAGAAGCGGAAAAACAAAAAGATTTTATTAGAAAAAATGAAACAACTTTTGAAAAAGCAAAGGCAGTTCTAGGTGGAATGGTTTTAACAGGAGATAACGCAATTTTAGATGCTGGAAAAAACCTGTTATTAAAATCTAATATTCTAGGAAAAAGTTTAAATGGATGGGAGTTTGAAACACAAGAAGCAAAATATACAAAAGAGAGCGGAGAGATCGAATCAACAATCGGTGTAACTGCAATCAATAAAGAAGAAGGAATAGAGGTTTCTGGACAAAATTTTAAAAGTGACTTAAAAATGGAAAATGTAATTTTATCAGGAGATGTTAAACTTAAAACAAATAACATAACATTATCAGCTCAACAAGCTAAATATAATGATAAAGATAAAATTATGAGTATAGATGGGCAAGCATTTTTATCTGGAAGTAACTTAGGTGATGGTTCTGGAATTTTAAGTGGAAACTTTAAAGGGTTAAAATACGATACAAAAACCAATATATTAACTAGTTCAAATCCTTTTGAATTAGACTACAATGGAATAAAATTGTATGGGGAAGATTTAGTTTTAAATGATAAAACAGAATCGTTTAAGATAAGTAAAAATGTTCATATATTAGCAGAAGGATATAAAATTAATATGGAGAGCATAACTTCAGATGGTGGAGATAATATTAATTTTAATGGAAAGATTGACGGAAGTAATGGAGTATATTCTTTTGTAGGAGACAATGGTATTTATAATAAAATAACTAAAAAGTTAGTCTTAAAAGGAAATATAGATGGGACAGATAAAGATGGTGCAAAATTAAAAGCGGATATGGCAATATACTCAACTGATACAAAAGACCTTGAGTTACTATCTGATAAAAATATAGAGTACACAAGTCTAACAAATAAAATCTTAACTAAAAATTTAAAATACAAAACAGTAACTGGAGAGATTTACTTAAAAGATGGCTATTCATATTTTAGTGATAAATATGATAGTAAAGGTGAAAGTTTCTTTTATAATAAGTTAACTGGAAAAGGGTATGTTTTAAAAGGATCAGTTACAGATGTAGTTCAAAAACAAATGGCCTCAGGAAATAGAGTTGATTTTGATAGAGACGAAGAGAGTTATCTAGTTAATGGTGAAGCACAGTTTGAAGATGAGAGATACATATTTGAAAGTTCTAAAATGGATTATTTAGGAAAAAAAGGATTTGTATATCTTCCTGAAAAATATATTTTAAAAAGAAAAGTTGAAAAAGATAGTTTTGAAGGATTAAAAGGTGAATATAATTTAACAACAGAGATATTTAAATCTTTTGGAGCATTTAAATATATAAGTACAAATAATATTGTTGAAGGAACTAATTTAGAGTTTAATCAAAAAACAGGAATAGGAACTGTAGAAAAAGACTTGGTTGCTTTAGATAAAAAAGGTGATACTAAGGTTGTTTCAACGACAGGTGAGTTTAAAGAAAATGAGTTTGTGAAGTTAAGAGATAAACTGATACTAACAAGTGGAGATGTTGTAGCTAATGCAAATTCAGCTGATTACCAAATAAAAGATGAAAAAATCTATATACCTGGCGAAATTATTTTTCAGGATGTTGTAAAGAAAAGTAGTGGAAAAATGTATAATGGTGTATATGAAACTAATAAAAAAATATTTACTGGTGAAAAATTTAGTGGAAAAGATGTGAAGAATGCTTCAAAAAGTGATATAATAAAGTACTTTGTTTCTGAGGGAGAGTTCATATTAGAAGGAAACGCAGAGATTAAAGACGATGTTTCTACTTTAAAAGGAGAACTTTTACAGTACAACCAAAATACTGAAATAGCAAAATCAGATCTTCCTATAAATATAAAGTATACAGATTACAATATAGATATGAAGAATGGAGAGCTAAATAAAAAGAGCGGGAATTTAAAAGGTGAAACTGTATTTATAAAATCTAAATTAAATGAAGAGTTTAAAGGAGATAAGGTTGAAGGAACTTTAAATAATATGAATTTAGATTTCGCAGGAAATGTTTCTGGTAGAATTTATCAGGATGGAGTTCCAGTAGATTTTAAAGGAGATTTTGTAAGAGCCTATTTTAAAAAGAATGCTGCAGGCAAGAATGAGATTCAAAGAGTTGAAATTAGAAAAAATGCCGTTATAGTAAAAGAGGGAACAACACTTTATTCAGATTATTTAGAGATACAACCAGAGAAAAAATTAGTATTTGGAAAAGATAATACTAGAGCTGTACTAAAGGATGAGAATGGAGTTATAACAACTGTAACTGCAAATATGATGACTGGAAATTTAAATACAGAGATAATTGATTTAGTAGGAAAAGTTGTAATTGTAAGAAAAGATAAGGATAAAACTTTAAATGCTACTTCAACAAAAGCTAAGTTGAAAAATAAAGAGAATTTAGCAGAGCTGAGAGGAAACGTATTTGTAGATGATGGTGATTCGGTAATAACTGCTGATGAAGTTGATTATAATATGAAAACAAATAAAGCTAAGGCTAGAGGAAATGTATTTGTAGATTATAAAGCGAATGAAAATAAAAGTATCACTAATAAAAATCAAATAAATTCAGGATATAACAAAATTATAAAAAAATAAGGAGAATCTATGAGAAGTATAGTTGCTCAAGGTTTATGTAAAAGTTATAAGAAAAGAAAAGTTGTTAATGAAGTGAGCTTAGAAGTTAAAAAAGGTGAAATCGTAGGACTTTTAGGACCTAATGGAGCTGGAAAAACAACAACATTTTACATGATAACTGGAATTGTAAAACCTGAAAAAGGTGAAGTTTTTATAAATGAAGTGGATATAACAGATTATCCAATGTATAAAAGAGCAGATATGGGAATTGGATATTTAGCCCAAGAACCATCTATTTTTAGAAATTTATCAGTAGAGGATAATATATTGGCTATATTAGAGATGAAGGGGTTGCCTAAAAGTGAGCAGATAAAAAAAATGCAAGAACTTTTAGAAGAGTTTAAATTAACTCATGTAGCAAAATCAATGGGATACTCTCTTTCTGGTGGAGAGAGAAGAAGAGTTGAGATAGCTAGAACGATAGCTAATGATCCCGACTTTATCTTATTAGATGAACCTTTTGCGGGAGTAGATCCAATAGCTGTTGAAGATATTCAACAAATTATTAGATATTTGAAAGAAAGAGGTTTAGGAATATTGATCACAGATCATTCGGTTAGAGAAACTTTATCTATTACAGAAAAAGCATATATAATGGCAAACGGAAAAGTTTTAATAAGTGGAACTCCAGAGGAAATAGCGAATAATGAGATGGCTAAAAAAGTTTATCTGGGAGAAAACTTTAAATTAGATTAAATAAAATTTTTTAAAAATATAGTGGAGGAAACAAAAACATGTTAACAGGTAATGAAATTAGAAGCAAATTTATAAAGTTTTTTGAAGAAAAAACTCATAAGCATTTTGAAAGTGCATCACTTATTCCTGATGATCCAACTCTTTTATTAACAGTTGCAGGAATGGTACCATTTAAGCCTTATTTCTTAGGTCAAAAAGAAGCACCTACTCCAAGAGTGACAACTTATCAAAAATGTATCAGAACAAACGATTTAGAAAATGTTGGAAGAACAGCTAGACACCACACATTCTTCGAAATGTTAGGAAACTTCTCATTTGGAGATTACTTTAGAGAAGAAGCTATAATCTGGTCTTGGGAGTTTATAACTGAGGTACTAAAATTAGAGAAAGATAAACTATGGGTTTCAGTTTTCACAACAGATGATGAAGCAGAGAAAATTTGGATAGAAAAATGTAACTTCCCAAAAGAGAGAATTGTAAGAATGGGAGAATCTGAAAACTGGTGGGCAGCAGGACCTACAGGTTCTTGTGGACCATGTTCAGAGATTCACGTAGATTTAGGACCAGCTTATGGTGGAGATGAAAACTCTAAATTAGGTGATGAGGGAACAGACAATAGATTTATAGAAATTTGGAATTTAGTATTCACAGAGTGGAATAGAATGGAAGATGGGTCATTACAACCATTACCAAAGAAAAATATAGATACTGGAGCAGGACTAGAAAGAGTAGCTGCAATGGTTCAAGGAAAATCTAATAACTTTGAAACAGATTTATTATTCCCAATCGTTCAAGAAGCAGGAAGATTAACTAATACTGAATACGGTGTAGCACCTGAAAAAGATTTCTCATTAAAAGTAATAACAGATCACTCAAGAGCTGTAACATTCTTAGTAAATGATGGAGTAATACCATCTAACGAAGGAAGAGGATATGTTTTAAGAAGAATCTTAAGAAGAGCTGTAAGACATGGAAGACTTTTAGGAAGAAAAGAGTTATTCATGTATGAGATGGTAGATAAAGTTGTAGAGATAATGGAAGAGGCATATCCAGAGTTAAGAAAAAATATTGAGCATATCAAAAAAGTTGTAAAGATAGAAGAGGAAAAATTCTCTAATACTTTAGATCAAGGTATGCAACTAGTAACAAATGAGATAAATGCAGTTAAAGCAAAAGGAGAAACAAAGCTTTCTGGAGATATTACGTTTAAACTTTATGATACTTATGGATTCCCATATGAATTAACAGAAGAGATTTGTGAGGAAAATGGAATAGAAGTTTCAAACGAAGAGTTCGTAGAAAAGATGGAAGAGCAAAGAGAAAAAGCTAGATCATCAAGAACAGTTGTAATGGAAAAAGGTCAAGATAGCTTTATAGAGGAGTTCTATGATAAGCATGGAAAAACAGAGTTCACTGGATACTGTGATTTAATGACTGCTGCGACTCTTTTAAGTGTAAGAGCTTTAGAAGATAACAAATATGCTTTAATATTTGATCAAACTCCATTCTATGCAGAGTCGGGAGGACAAGAAGCTGACCACGGAATCATAGAAGGAGAAAACTTAGTAGCTAAAGTTTTAGATGTTCAAAAGCAAAAAGAGATTTACACTCACGTTGTTGAAATTGAAAGTGGAATAGAAGAGTTAGTAGAAGGAACTCTTTTAAACTTAACTGTTGACCCAGTAAGAAGAGAGGAAGTAGCTAAGAATCATACTGCAACGCACTTACTTCATCAAGCCTTAAAAGATGTTTTAGGATCTCATGTTCAACAAGCGGGTTCATCTTGTGGAGCAGATAGATTAAGATTTGACTTTAACCACTACGAAGGATTAACAGCTGAAGAGTTAGAAAAAGTTGAAAAAGCAGTAAATGAAAGAATATTTATGGCTACAACTGTAAATGCAGATGTTATGTCTATGGATGACGCAAAAGCAAAAGGAGCAACAGCTTTATTTGGAGATAAATATGGAGATGAAGTTAGAGTTGTAACTATTGGAGATTATTCAATGGAGCTTTGTGGAGGAACTCATATAAACAATATCAGCAAAATTGGTATGTTTAAAATAGTTTCAGAAGCTGGGGTAGCTGCTGGAGTAAGAAGAATAGAAGCTCAAACAAGCTACAAAGCGTACTTAGCTGTTTTAGAGATGGAAAAAACAATGAAAAGAGTCGCTAAAAATTTAAAAACTGATGTAAACAAAGTTGAAGAGAGATCTGAAAAAGTTGTTGAAGAAGTAAGAGATTTAGCAAAAGAGGTTGAAACTTTAAAAGCTAAAGTGGCAACATTTGAAGCAAACTCATTATTTGATCAAGTAGAAGAGATCAATGGAGTTAAAGTTTTAATTCAAGATTTCACTAATAAAGAAGCTGACTCATTAAGAGAGATTGTAGATAAAGCAAAAGATAAGTTAGGAAGTTGTGTAATTGCTTTAGCATCGAATAATGATAAAGCAATATTTGCAATTGGAGTAACAAAGGATTTAATTGGAAAAGTTAAAGCCGGAGATTTAGTAAGAGAAGCTGCTAAAATAGCTGAAGGAAATGGTGGAGGTAGACCTGACTTCGCACAAGCTGGTGGAAAAAATGGAGCAAAAGTTAAAGAAGCTTTAGCTGCAGTTAAGGAGATTTTAGCAAATTCATTATAATTGGAGGAAGATTATATGTATAAAAGATATCTTTCTTTAGATGTAGGAGATGTAAGAATAGGAGTGGCAAAATCAGATTTAATGGGGATGGTAGCCACTCCCCTAGAAGTAATAGATAGAAGAAAGACAAAGGCAGTAAAAAGAATCGCTGAACTATGTAGAGAGGAAAATACTAAATCAATAGTAATTGGAATCCCTAAAAGTTTAGATGGAACAGAGAAGCGTCAAGCCGAAAAAGTAAGAGAATTTATGGAGAAACTAAATAAATCTATCGAAGGATTAGAGTTCTTTGAAATAGATGAAAGACTTTCCACTGTTTCAGCAGATAGAATGTTAAACGAAACAAATTTAAGGGGAGCCAAAGAGAAAAGAAAAGTAGTTGATAAAGTAGCAGCCGCTATTATACTACAAACTTTTTTAGACATGAAAAAATAACTAAGTGGAGGCGAACATGAATTTTAAGGGGATGACAAAACTATTTTTTGTATTAGTTATACTAGTTTGCTCTTGGTGGCTAGCGGTTATGAAGC
>DIXX01000055.1:8140-20993 GCA_002428805.1 Cetobacterium sp. UBA6069 | reverse complement strand
TGCTCATTTTTTATTTATCATCTTTTGATTTAAATTTTTCTTCGATTTTAAATATTAACATTTTTACATCTAATAATTCTGCAGCTATAAGCTTATCAAAATTATCCTTGTAAACTTTTTCTAATTTTTTAAATCTTTCCCAGTAATCCTCAATCTCTTCTTTTTTTACTTCTCCAATTTTTTTCAAATTTTCAGTAGCTTCTTTTTTTAATTCCTCTAATTTCTTTTTATTTTCCATAAACACACCTCTCTTTTTACATTATATAACTCTATATACAATATTTAAAGGAAACTTCTTTTTTATAAAAAAAATTCATAGGTTTTTAAAAAAATTCTTTATTTCTTTTTCGCTACTTTCTAAACTATCAGATGTATGAACGATATTTTCTAACATATCTGTTGAAAAATCACCTCTTATTGTTCCTGGTATTGCATCAGATGGAGAAGTACTTCCAGCCATAGTTCTAACTATTTTTATACAATCTTTTCCTTCAAGAACCATTAAAACTAGTGGACCAGAAGTTATAAAATTAATTAAGTTATTATAAAATTCTTTATTTTTATGAACCTCATAATGTTTTTCAGCTTTTTCTAAAGATATTTTTTCCATTTTTAAAGCTTTTATATCTAATCCTTTTCTTTCTACTCTTTGAATTATATCACCAATTAATTTTCTCTCAACTGCATCAGGTTTAATTATCAGTAGTGTTTTTTCCATAGTACCTCCTATCTAGTATTTACATGCTATATATTTGATACTACCCACTATTAGAATTTCCTTTATTTTTTATTAAAAAGTATAATTTACACCAGCAAAATAATTTCTTTCATCTGCTGCTCTATACATAATCTCTTTATCAACATCTAAACCATTTGCATACATCTCATTAAACAGGTTGTTAACTCCTGCATATAATCTCATATCTTCATTAACTTTATAGTTAACTATTAAATTTGTTACGATATAATCATTTACTTTACCACCAGTATTATTGCTATCTACATAAACCGCATCTTTATATACTGTAGATAAAATCGTATTTAACTTTGGTGTAAATTCATATTTAGCACTCAAGTTAAAACTATTTTTTGAAACTCCTGGAACATTTTTCCCTTTGTAATTACCTTTTGTAATCTCTGCATCAACATATGAATACCCTTCTGATAAAGTTAATTTACCTAAATACTGTTCAAATGATAACTCTATTCCTTTTCTCTGAGTTTCATCTAAGTTATATGATATCCAATTTGCAGAGTTTCCTTCTCTATATATTTCATCTGTTGTCTCACTATAAAAAGCAGCTAAACTAACATATGAAAACATAAAGTAATCTCTTACTCCAACCTCAAACGAGTCATAAATCTCCTCTTTAACACCTGAAAGACCATACTCATATCCCTTGTCAATTTGAGAGTCACTAGGATTATTAAAAATACTATTTGGACTAGGTGTATTAAATCCTCTCTCCCATCTGATATAGCTATTTCCTGTATCAGAGTATAAATAGTTTGCAGCTAGCTCATAGGCCATGTTATCCATTGTATCTCTTGACTCTGGAGTGCTTCTAGATGGATTCAATCTGTTTCTTGTCTCATATCTATTTTCTGTCTGGTTATATCTAATACCTTGAGTCAACTCTAGCTTATCAAGTTTATAACTATTTAATGCATAAACAGAGTAACTTTCACTACCTCTTTTGTCTAAACTGTCTTGATTTCTAGTTCCTATTCCTTCAATATTTCTTGCTGATTTTAAATAACTATAATCAAATCCCATTACTAAACTGTTATTTTTACCATACTTTAATTGTAGTTTTGGCTTTACATCTATTTGTTCCTCTTTTATTTCATTATCTAAAAATTGAACTGATTTATCTCCGTTATCAGAAGAGAATGTATCATTTTTCCTTTGATAAGTTCCTTGAAGAGAGAATCTTAAAGTATCAGATAATTCTTGGTTATAAATAGCTGTTACCATATCTCTATTTATTTCTGTATTTTGATTTACTGAAGCACCGCTTCCAATTTGTTGTCTGTCTTCATCATACTCTTTTTTAGTTAGCATCCCACCTGGATCTTGACTTTTATCTTTTGATTTTTCAAACTTTAAACTGATATCTGATTTATCTGATATTTTGTATTTAGCTAAGATATCTCCACTTACAAGCTCCTGATGTTTTTCATCTAAGTAAGAATCTCCTTCCTCATAAGCTATATTTGTTTGAAGTAGTAAATTCTCTGTAACTAAAGCTCCTGCTGAAGTTGATATTTTTTCACGTCCGTAAGAACCAACTTCAAAATTAACTCTGTTTACAGGCTTCATTCCACTTCCTGATTTTGTTATTATGTTTATAACTCCACCAGCTGTCCCTGTTCCATAAAGTACAGCTCCTCCACCTGGAATTACTTCAATTGTTTCAATTGTATTCAAGTCTATAGAATCTAATGGAATTCTTGTATGACTTTTATTTAATGGCACAATTGAAACTCCATCTACAAGTATTTTAACGTTACTTCTAGCTTTGTCTGAACCTTGCCCTCTTAAGTCAACAGTACTTCCAAATGCTCCTTTTGTTATTGTAACACTAGGTATTTTTTCTAAAACCTCTTCTACGCTTGTGTATCCTTTTTCTTGAATCTCTTGACTACTTATTACAGTTACGTTTGATGGAATCTCTCTTATATTCGTTTCAAATCCTGTCGTTGTTATAACAGATTCCTCTAATTTTACCATTTCTCTCTCTGGTGCTGAATCTTTAAAAAAACTATCCTCTGCATAAGCAGATGCCGTTAATAAAAATGCTAATAATCCTATTTTTTTCTTCATTTCCCCTCCATATATTTACACAAATTATTTGACAATCAAATCATTAGCTAAAGTATATATTTTAAACTGCTTTATGTCAAGGAATAAATAAAAAAAAGAACCCAAAAAGGTTCTCAAATTTTAATTGTATATTTTTTTAATTTTTTATTAAATGCTCTCTATTATACTCTTCAAACATCGCTTTAAAACTATTTATCTCTTCAATTTTAAAACCATCTTTACTTAGATTATTAAAAATCTCTATGTTTAAATCTCCCATATAATTAATAGACTTTTCATTTAAAACATTTATAAATTTTCTAAATTTAGAATATATCACTGTTATTTTTTCACCTTTTATTAGGTTTGTTTTCAAATCCCAAAGCATTATATCCTTTTTAAAATTATTATATCTTTTTAAAATTTCATCTCTTAGTTTTTCATCTCTAACCATTTTTTGAATACACTCATGATTTAATTGCTGAACATAATTAATATTATTCAACTTAAAATTTTTGACCTCTTCAGAGAATCTAACTTCAAATAAAAATTTATTTATTTTTATTAAATATCTAATATTCGAATCTCTTATATTTAAAAGTTCTGTTATCTTTTCTAAATCTTTTTTGAGAAGAAGATTTTCTTCGTGGTATTTTTTCAAATCATCTCCCATCTTTTCCCAATCGAAAGTATTTTTACTCATATTTTCTTTCGAAATAAAGAGATCATTTTTACATTTTAAAAATCCATCTTTTCTGACTAATTCTAATGATAATTTTTTTATTTCGTTTTCTAATAATTTTTGATTTTTTTCAGCTTCAATAAATTTCTTATTTTTAAACAATCCACTAATCATATCTCCCCTCCTAATAAATTCTGTAGTCTTAAGCTGATTATACTCTCTAACTACTTATTTTCCTTCTATTTTTTTAAAATAGAAATAAGCAGGTACTGGGAATGTACCTGCTTATTTTTAAATTAGAAAATTTTTCATCAATTTGAGAGAAAATTGATGAGCATTAAAAGTTCAGTAATTGAATTGTACATTAAAACCATCTATTTGTCCATGTTTTAACTGATCAACTTATGTTCGTTAATTGATTATTTTTTATATTTTTCTTGGTTTTTGTATGTTTTTATACTATAATGTAAGATATGGTTTAAAAAAAATTATAAAAGTTTAGGAGAATTTAATGAATTACTTTTTACATAGAGATTTTAAAATTTCTGAAAAAAATAAAAATAGAATAAAAATATATTTTAGTGGAATAAAAGTGCTAAATATAGATATTAATTTAAGTAATAAAACTTATAATGCCATAATCGATGTTAATAGCTTTAAGCACCTTACAAATTTCGATTGCTTTAATTGTCTCACTAATTGTTGTGTGCAATTTCCATATGAGTTTAACAAAAAAGCTAGAAATGTTATTTTAGGAAATCTAAAAGAATATGATTCGTTAACAAAAGCTGTTTCGATACTAAAAGAGGAAGGATTAACTGAATCTGAAATTATAGCCTCTATAAAAAAAGATAAAATGCTAATCCCTGATGAACATATCGATTCAACTTTTGATAGATGTACATGCTCTTGTATTCATATTGATAGACATCTTTGTGCAATACATAAAATATGTATTGATAATGATGCAACATTAGGTGAAATAATCGATACAAAGCCACTTTGGTGCTCTATATACCCTCTAGAAATAATACAAGATGATGAAACTCTATATATATTCGTTCCAACTAAAAAAAATAGTTATCTAGCTATGAATGATTCGAATTTTGCATGTATGGATATAGATAAATCTAAATCTGCATATTTCAGAAGAGAAAATCCAATTGGGTTTAAAAGCGAAGACTACCAACCTTTTATAATCTCTTATCAAAATGTTTTAGAATATATTTTCGGTAGCCATTTTGTAAATGAAATTAAAAAATCTTTAAATTTAGATAACCAGAATGGTGATAATCTACAATACAATAAGAAAATATAAAAGAGAAGCATCCGCTTCTCTTTTTCTTACCATATTAACTCAAATTAAAATAATCAAATAAGTCTTCATCTATTTCATCTTTTAAAAGTAAATTATATTCGACTAAAGGCTCACCTTTTTTTCCTAGAATCTCTTTAGCTTCATCTACTCTTAATACCTCTCCTAAGTAAAAAAAGTTTTCACCCATCTTTTTCTTTAAAAATACTTCAATTGTAAATTCATTTTGAGCAATCCTTCCCTCTCCTGTAAGTTTCCCATTTCTACTTAAACATCTATTACTTTTTGAAAACCAATTAAAACGCTGTCTATCATAGAAAACATTTTCATAACCTGCAAAAGGCTCTGAATCATCTAAAGTTATAAAAATCATAACTTTTTTTTCTTTTTCAAATATTGTATATCCGCTAACCTGGTAACCGTTATTAAAATCTAAATTCATATACCAAAAAGCTTCTTGCTTAGAATAACTTTTATATTTAATTATACCCTCTTTCGACAACTCTCTATAATTTTTAGTAGAATTACTTAAATTATATTTTATAAGATCATCTATCAACATTTTAAAGTAACTATTATTTTTATAACTTTTTATAAAGTCTTTTTTTATAATCCAATTGGCTTCTGTTTTTTCTATTATAGGATAATACTCTTTTATTGTTGACAAACTCTTAAAAATATCTTTTTCTAAGTGTCTTAGTGCATTTTCTATATTTTTTTCTTCACCTATCATTCCATGCTCTTTTTCTAAATCTTCAACTATATTTTCTATTTTTACTTCTTCATTTTTTAACAAATAATCTAAAATAAACATCTCATGTACTCTTTTACTCGGAGTAAAAATTGATGATAAAAATGTTAAAAAGTTTTTTTCTTTTTCATTTAGACTTCCTAATTTTAAATTTGGCTTTATTGTTTTCAATACCTCATCATAGTTTTTTCTAAATTTTAAAATTAGAGTTGGATCTATCATCTCTCTTTCGTAAAAATCGTTTAATAGAGGAGTTCTTCCTATTTGTTTCTCTAAAAAGTCAAAATCTGATTGTATTGATTTCTTAGTTGAAAAGTTAGTCTTATTTATATTCTCAAAAATTCTTTCTCTAACTATTTTTTCAAAAGTAATACTACTCTCTCCAGGAACGATATTAGTTCCATTCATTAAAAATATTTTCATACTGTCTCTATCAAAAGAGTTATTTCCAGATATTGCTGTTGGAATTAAAAAGTTTTTTTGATAATTTCCTATAAAATCTAAAACAACAACAAACTCTTTATTTTCACTTTTTCTAAGTCCTCTTCCTAATTGCTGTATATAAACAATTGATGACTCTGTTGGTCTTAAAAATATAACTTGATTTACCCTTGGAATATCAACACCCTCATTAAATATATCCACAGTTATTAAGTATTCAATCTCGCCATCTTCTAACTCTTTTATAGATTTCTCTCTATCTTTATCACTATCTTCACCACTTAAAGCTCTTGATTTTATTCCACGTTCTGTTAATTTTTCTGCTAAAACTTTAGCTTCTTCAATTCTAGAAACAAATATTAATCCGTGAAGCTTATCACCGCTATAGCCATAATATCTAGATTTTTCAATTATATGATCAACTCTTTCATCTACCACCAAATCTTTTATTGAAGTTTTCTCATCAATATCCTTTCCTTCAATTTTTATATCAGAGATTCCAAAATAATGAAAAGGACATAGTAGCCCCTCTTTTAGTGCATCGTGCAAACGAATCTCATAAGCTATATTATGATTAAACAGTTCATAGATATCAAAGTCATCACCTCTTTCAGGAGTAGCTGTCATTCCTAATAGAAACTTAGGTTTAAAATAATTCAAAACTTTCTGATAGCTCTTAGCTCCTCCATGATGAACCTCATCTACCACTATATAATCAAAATACTCTTTTTCAAATTTAGAAAGATGCTCATCTCTATTTAAAGTTTGAACCATTGCAAAAAGTATATCCTGTTCTGAAGCTTTATCTACTCCATATATCCCCATTTTTTCAGTTTTTAAAATCTGTTTAAAGCTACTCATTGATTTTTCTAAAATTGTTTTCCTGTGTGCTAAAAATAAAACTTTTTTAGGTTTTGTTTCTAATATATGAAAAGCACTCAGATATGTCTTTCCTGTTCCTGTGGCACTTATTAATAAGCCTCTATCACTTTTCTTTCTTACCTTTTCTAATCCTAAAAGTGCAAGTTCTTGCATTTTATTTGGTTTTATTTCTACTTTTTTTTCTTTAATTTTATTTTGCTTTATCTTAAATTGGTTTGATAGCTCATATAATTCTTTATACTCTTTTAGAATTTGTAACGTTAATCTTGGTAAATCTTCGTAAACTAGCTCAAACTCTTTCAATATATCTTTAGCTATCTTCCCCGTCTCTAAAGAACTAACCTTCAAATTCCATTCAAAATTTACAGTCATAGCTGTCCCTGTTAAATTACTGCTTCCAACTATAAGTGACCAAACACCTTTTTTCTTAAAAAAATATCCTTTTGCATGAAACTTAGATTCTGTTAACAACTTTAACTCGATATTAGAAAAATTTAAAAGTTTTTCTAACGCCTTTGGTTCTGTAAAGCTAAGATAATCTCCTGTCAAAATTTTCCCTTTAACTCCTTTAGATTGAAGTAGTTTTAGTTGCTCTAAAATTAAAGTTACTCCTGCCTCTGTTAAAAAAGCTACTGAAATTATAAATTCATCACACTCTTCTAGCTCTCTTCTTATATCAACTATTATTTTTCTATCTCTATTCGATAACAATCTATTTTGAAAATCCAACTTTGACTCATTAGAAAAATCTAAGCTACTTGTTTTTAAACTCTCAATTATTTCTCTATGCATAAACTCACCTTATTCTATTTTTTTTGTATAGTTTATTATAACACACCTTTTTTTAAAACTCTTTATCAAAATTCAAAAGTTTATTTCAGTACTTTTTCATACCAATTAAGTCTATTTTAAGTTCTCGTTACAAACACTAGCTTTTCTATTTTCAAATTTTATGTTTACATATCAAAAAATAAATAAAAAAAGAAAAAATTGGAATATTTATTTTATATATTTTTTTTGTTATTATTATGTTATAGAATAAATAAACGAATTTGGGGGAATGAGCCATGATTGAAGTTATAGATATTAAATTAGCACAACAAGGTAATGAGGAGGCTACAGAAAAAATTTTTACAGAGTACCAAAATACTATTTTAAGAAACAATCGTAAGTTTTTCTTAAAAGGTGCTGAATCAGATGATTTATTACAAGAAGGGTATATAGGATTAATGAAGGCTATCAAATCTTTTGACGAAAATAAAAACGCTTGTTTTAATACTTTTGCAAATCTATGTATTAGAAGACAGATTATTACTGCTGTTAAAACTCACAGTTCAGCTAAATACCAAAACTTGAACTCTGCAGTTATGGGAGAAGAATACGTTGGATTTGAAGAAGTTACAAAGTATAACTCACCTTCTATTAACTTTTACAATCCAGAAGAGATTGTTTTAGGAAAAGAGTTAGTTAAACTTTTAGAAAATTTCTTAGTTGAAAATCTAAGTGATTTAGAAAAAAAAGTTTTTTATTATCTTTGCAAAGAATACACTTATGTAGAAATAGCAACTTCACTTGAGGAAACTCCTAAAAAAATTGATAACACAATTCAAAGAATCAAAAAGAAAATTATAAACTATTTAGGAACAGGTTTTTCAAAATAAACCTCTTAACATATAATTAAAAGAGTGTATCCCCAAAATCGAATACACTCTTTTTTATTACCTTATAAAATCTAAAGCTTTTAATATTTTTTCTCCTAAATTTCTATTCTTCCCTTTATAAGGATAACAATGTATATGTATTGCTGGATTAAAATTTAACTCTATTATTGCATAATTTCCTTCACAATTTTCTTCCTTTATATTATCTATCATCATATCTACTCCACAGATTCTTGCACCAACTGCTGCAGCTGATTCAATAGCTATATTTTTATAAACATCTAAAATCTCATCAGTAAAATCTAAACTATCTCCGCCTGTACTTATATTTGAATTTTCTCTTAAATATATTATCTCATCTTTTTTAGGTATATATTTAAAATCTAAATTTTGAGCTTTTAAAAACATTTTTTCTGGTTCGCCTAATTTTATTTTTTCTAAAGGCGTTTTATATCCCTCTCCTCTTAACGGATCTAAATTCTTTTTATAAACAAGTTCCTCTATATTTTTTATTCCATCGCCAATAACATTAGCTGGAACTCTATGAAGTATTCCTACTACCTCTCCATCTACAACAAAAATTCTATATTCTTTTCCTTTTACAAATCTCTCTATTAGAATTGAAGAATCCTCTTTAAAGGCCATCTCAATCCCTTTGTCATAATCCTCTTTTGAAAACTCATCTTTAAAAATAGTTATTCCTAATCCAAAGTTTGTAGACTTTGGTTTTATAACTGTTCCCTCACTATATTTTCTATAGTCACTTTTAGCTAGCTCTATATCAGAATAATCTCTTCCAAACGGAACTGCGATACCTTTCTCCTCTAATAATTTTTTTGTAACAACCTTATTTTCCATAATCAACATTGTCACATAGGAATCTAATGATGTTTTTGTAGCTTGTTTTACATACTCTATTTTCCCATCTTTTTCTAAAGAGATAAAATTCTCTTCTCTATCTAAAACCTTAAATTTCACTCCATTTTTTATTGCATCTTTTAATAGAATTTGAGTTGATAGCTCAAAATCCTCATAACCTTTTAATGTATATGGTGTTTTCTTCATCTCTGCTAAAGATTTTTTTGCTAGTTCTATATGAAAATTAATAAATCCTTTTTCTTTAACTCCATTTAATATGGATTCAGTATAAAGAGATTTCGATAGAATTTTATTTCTTTGAAACTCTAAAATTTTTCTATCTTTATCAGTAAAGGCATCTATCTCTTTTAATTCTTTTTCAATTTCATCTAATAAAATAAGAGAGTATTCTTTAGGTGAAACTTCAGTATCTTCACAGCAAATTAATTTAAACTCTTTTGAATTACCATTATTTGCAAGTAGTTCTTGATTTTTTAGATATCTAAAATAATCTTTTTCTGTAAAATTTTCATCCTCTTTTAGATATAAGAATAATATAAATAGATGTAAAAATTCTAAGTCTAATTCTTCTATTCCAATTTCTGAAAACGGATTTAAATCAATTGATCTAAACTCTAGGTAATCTACTCCATTATTTTTAAGTTCATTTAAAATTTCTTTTGTTTTTTTAGTTTTAAGTCTTATAGGACTATAGTATTCTTTTGGACTACTTATTATATTTTCATTTATTAATTTATTTAGAGAATCTATATAAGTTTTTACACTTCTATAATCTACAAAAAATTCATCTTTATTTCTATACCCACAACTACTATTTCTAAAAGAAACAATATCTTCAAAATAATATGTATTCTCTCCAAATTTTTTCATTTTATCTAAACATTTTTGTAAATATGTCTCATGTACTACTGGACTAGCTCCTAAAAGATATATTATCATCCATCCATATTTAAAATAATTTCTAGATATTTTTAAATATATATTATTCTTAAACTCCTTAAAGTCTTCATTCGAATTAGATAGGCTATGTAGCTCTTGTAAAAATTCATCATCAAATGAAAAGTTAAAATGAATTCCTGAAAGTAACTGCTTTTTCCTTCCATATTTCTCTCCTAATTTTTCTCTATATATCTCTAGCTCTTTATTTTCTGAAAATTTTGCTATCGGTATCTCGCTTTCCTCAGGAAGAATAGGCGGAACACTTTGTGACCATAGATATTCATCTTTCAAATTTGTAGAAACAATTTCATGTAGATTTCTTAAAAAATCGTAAGCTTTTTTCACACTCTTTTCAGCAGGTGTTATGAGCTCCATTTGACTTTCAGAAAAATCTACTGTTATAAAAGGATGCTTTATTTTATCTCCAAAAATTTCAGGATGAGGTGTTAGTGCTAACTCTCCATTCTCTTTTACTCTCAGGCTCTCTTTTTCTATCCCAAAGTTACCTTTTTTTATATCCAGACCAAGTTTATAATTTTTAATTATCTCTTTTACTCTATTCACATGGACCAACTCCTATTTTAAATTTTTTCTAAACATTAAAGGTGATAAAACTCCTTTTATCAAACTTGATAAAGCTATACTTATCCAAACTCCATTTAATCCAAAGTACTCTTCTCTTGAAAGAACTAATGCTAGTGGAATCCTCAATGATGTAAAAACAATGCTTATTATCGAGGGTATTTTGGGCTTTCCTATTCCACTAAAAGCACCATTTGTTATTATTTCATAGCACATAAATAGTTGAGAAAGCCCTATTATTCTCATATAATTTACAGCTATTTCAACTGTTCCAGGTTTTTGAACAAATATTTTAACTAACATCTCTGGGAAAACTATAAAGACAGCCGTTGTTATAATCCCTATTAAACTCCCTATAGAGATTGCAACTTTATAACCATCTTTTATTCTCTCTTTTAACCCAGCTCCATAATTCTGTCCTACAAAGCTTCCTACAGCACCTTGAAGTCCCGCAACTGTCATAAAAGTTATAGATTCTATTTGAATCCCTATTTTCTGAGCTGCTATTGCATCTGCTCCCCATTTTGATATTATCTTTGCCATAGCTATTCCAAATCCAGTAAACAAAACTCTTTGAACAGCTATTGGAGTTCCTAAAGTTAACATCTCCTTCATGTCTTGCCAATTTTTCGAGATATAACTTTCAACCTTAAAATAATCTTTAGATTTTCTTATAAATAAAAATGTATTTATCCCTTCTGCTAAAACGGTAGCAATTGCTGCACCAAAAACTCCCCAATTAAAAATAAAAATAAATATTGGATCTAAAATTATATTCAACAAAACTCCAACACTGCTTATTTTAAACGGAAGTTTACTCTCACCATAACTATTTAAAATTCTAGAGTATAAAAAATTAAAAAATTTGAATATTAAACCTATTCCAGCTACTATTAAATAAGTTTGTGCCATTTTTTCTACTTCTGGTGTCAAATTAAAAAACCTTACAAGATTTTTAGAAAAAATAACTATCGGAAGTATGAATGCTATTGCCAATACAAAATTCATTGTGCATGATGCCTTTATATACTCTTTTGTTTTTTCTAAATCTTTAGCTCCAATTACATGTGATATTTTTATTCCAGCTCCTACAACTATCATTGAGTTTATTGCATATCCCAAGTTTATAAAAAAACTTGCAGTTCCTATAGCTGCAACCGCATCACTTCCTATTTTCCCAACCCAAAACATATCAACTAAGCCGTAAATCATCTGTAAAAATGAGGATCCCATTATTGGAATTGCTAAACTCAGTAATATTTTTTTTATATCTCCATTTGTCAAATCATTTTTTTTCATAAAATCTCCTATCAACTATATTAGAATTTCCTAATATAGTTTTATCACCTTTTCTTTTCTTTGTCAAACTAATCTTACTTTTAAATTATCTCTCAATTTGTAATATAAGTATCGAAATGATATAATACTGAATATTAATTTTTCTAGGGGGGCTTATGTTTTTAAATTTCATTAATTATTTCAGAGGATTCGCAATCCTTCTTATTGTTATTGGCCATTTATTTGGAACAGTTAAAGTTTTCAACTATGATAATCCTTATTTAAACACAATTTTTACAAAATCTATTTTCTCACTTATCAGTGGTGGAACATCTCTTTTTGTTTTTATTTCAGGTTTTTTATTTCACCATGTTTTTTATTCAAGAGGTTTCAACTTTAAAAAGTTTTTAATAAACAAACTAAAAAATGTACTTTCTCCATACTTAGTACTTATGACTCCTCTTGTTATCTACCAACTTCTTTATGTTCCTAGATATCAAAAACTCCATTCTTCAACTGGCGAGTTTTTAAAGTATTTATTTTTAAGTCTTTATTCTGGAACTATGCTTTTATCAACATGGTATATTCCATTCGCTTTTTTACTTTTTTTATCATCTCCACTTTTCATAAAATTTAT
>DIXX01000055.1:7521-7925 GCA_002428805.1 Cetobacterium sp. UBA6069 | reverse complement strand
TCTCATAAAAGTATTCTTATATACAAAGGTTTCGATATTGTAATTTTTCAAAAGTTCTTTATGTGCTTATATCTAGTTTTATTTTTTAATAAGTTTGAAATATATTTTAGTAAAAGTTGTAAAAAGATTTTTGATATTCTTGCTGAGTATAGTTTTCCAATCTTCTTTTTACACAACTATGTCATTCAATTTATTTATCCTGCTATTGGGTTTGAAAAAGAATCAGGCTATATTGGACTAATTCTTCTAACAGTGCTCACTTTACTTTTATCTATAGCATTTGCATTTATTATTAAGAAAATTTTTAAGAAAAATAGTAGATATATTATAGGCGGATAAATAAATTTATATAGCAAAAAGATGTGCAAATCTAAAAAAACTGCACATCTTTTTTATTTTTTATT
>DIXX01000055.1:4151-7329 GCA_002428805.1 Cetobacterium sp. UBA6069 | reverse complement strand
TTTTTTATTTTTTATTATTTTCCTTAGGAAACGGAATATAATCAACTAAAATATCTACAAATGATTGAATATTTCTCGTTTGAATTATTACCTTACCTTTTCCTCTAAATGTATTTAATAATCCCTCACCAGATCTAAAACCAAATAATCCACTTGCTATTTCCATCTTATAATCTAAAGATTCTTGCCAACAAACAACATGACCATTATCTATTTGAAAAGGTTGTGATCCATCAAGGTCTATTTCAATTAAATCACCAAATCCATTTACTAGCAGCTCTCCCTCTCCTTTAGATTTTAAGATGAAAAATCCACCAGTTCCTCCTAGAATAGAGTTAAGTATTCTTTTTTGTTTTGTTGAAGTATAATCAACTGAGCTGTTACAAGCTAAAAAGCTTCCATCATTTAAATACCAGTGATTTCCATTAGAAACATTTAAAACTTTTATATTTCCAAAACCTTTTGGTGCTACTGCAACTCTTCCTGCTTCTTTAGCTGTTGCAACTGACGTAAAGAAACTTTCTCCACCTAGAAAAACCTTTCCTATCGCTGAGAAAAGTCCTCCATTGACTTTACCTTGTAGATTTATAGAGCCGTCTTTATAAACCATACAACCTGGTTCTATTCTTACGCTTTCACCTTTTTCCAGTTGAAATTCAACAAGAGATGCACTCGTTGAAGATGTTTGAACTATTTTCATATTTCCCTCCTAAAAAGCAGTTATTACCTACTATTAGAATAGCATTTAATCACAAAATTAACAACTTATTAGATGATAATTTTTATCTAGCTTGTGAAAAAATATTGCAATATTTGCGGAGTTATGATACCATCTTTCTGTAAAAGAATTAAATTATAAACACAAATTAACTCATATATACTTGGGATTGGCCAAGAGTTTCTACGAGCTACCGTAAATAGCTCACTATGAGGAATGATATAATCACGAATGATGAGAGTATATATTCCCATAGGATTTTATATGCTCTTTTTTATTTTCATAAAATTTATTTTAAAGGGAGAACCAAATGAAAAAACTTACACTACTTTTAACACTTCTGACATCAACACTATCTTTAGCTGATAGAATAGCTATAATTGGAGCTATGGATTCTGAAATAAAAATTTTACTTTCTGAAATGAAAGATGTAAAAAGAGAAGAAAAAGCTTCTGTTGTATTCTACAAAGGAAAGTTAGAAAATAAAGATGTTGTTGTATTCAAATCTGGAATTGGAAAGGTTAATGCTGCTATGTCTACAACTATAGCAATGGAAGAGTACGATGTAAATAAAATAATCTTTACTGGAGTTGCTGGTGCAATCAATAATAACTTGAATATAACTGATGTTGTTATCTCAGATTATTTAGTACAACATGACTACGATACTACAATATTTGGATCTAAAAAAGGTGCTGTTCCTGGATCAGTTGATGCTAAGTTCTCTGCTGATAAAAAACTAATAAATATCGCTAAAAATTCTGCTGAAAAAGTTTTAGGAAAAAATAAGGTTTACATCGGTACTATAGCTACTGGCGATCAATTTATAGCTGATAAAAAAACAGTTCAAGCTTTAGAAGCTGACTTTGGGGCATGGGCTGTTGAAATGGAAGGTGCTGCTGTTGCTCATGTTGCTAACCTTTACAAAACTCCTGTTGTTGTTATCAGATCTATGTCTGACAAAGCCGATGGAAGTGCTCATATGAACTACAATGATTTCGTTAATATCGCTGCTGATAACTCTGCTAAAATTGTTATCAACATGCTTTCACAAATGTAATTTATCAATTTGAGACAATACAAATCAAATAAGGGAGATTTCTAATGAAAAATAAAATTTTACTCGGCTTTATATTACTAAATCTTACAGCTTTAGCTGATCTTGATCCAAGTTCTGCTATTGAGAGACTTAAATTAAAAGAGTTATCTAAAACTTATCCAAAAGAAAAAATTCAAAACTCTTTAAAAGGATATAAAAATATAAAATCAGAATCTTTAGAATCACTTTCTGATAAAGCTGTCTTGGTTGATCTTAATATTACAACTGTTGATATGCTTAACAAAAAAAATTATTCGGCGATTTCTAATTATGTTGATGATTTCTTAGATACTAATGAAAATACTTTAGGAAATATATACGATAGAAATATCCTTGAGAGAGTTTCAAAAAAATGGTCTACTACTGTGGCACCTAAAGATACTGTTCTTTTAGATAAATTAAACTTAGCTTTAGCTAACGGATTGATGACTGGGTATAATTTAAAAAATATAAATGAATATGCAAACTTTAAAAAAGAACTAACTGCTAGTTATGGACATAATAATATAACTCATGCACTGCAACTTATAGCTCTATTAAAAAGTGAAGGGTTAGATGCTAAAATTCAACTTGAGCCTAAAACTTCTGCATTTTTACACAATCCTAACTGGGGTTCTCCTAACTATGACCACACTATTTTAGAAGATGGAAAAATAGTTCTTACTCCTACTGAATACGATTTAAAATTCGAATTTAAAAATGTAAATGATAAAATTAAATTCACAAAAATTATAGATCGTTATGCTAAAAAAGATTCTAAAGACCAAGAGGGTCTAATATATAAATCTTGGTGGCAACCATTTGTACAAACTGATAAAATTGAAGGATACAATATGCTTATCTCTCATCTAGTTAAAAATGGTAATTTTGAAGCTAATGTTTTAACTTTACCTAAAAATTCTGAAGCTTTCATTAAATCTATGAAATCTGACTCAAATCTAGAAGTAACAGCTCAAGAAATTTGGGTTAATCCCGCTTTCTATAGATTTATGGAAGGGGATTATAAGTAAAAATAAAATGACCAGTTACTCTTTCGGGGAAACTGGTCTTTCTTTTGTTTAAATTTAATTCCAACAATTATAATAAGCTACTTTATATGTTAGTTTATGCTCATCAAAATTTTTTATTCTTGAGATTTTTATATTTTTTGATAGCCCCGTAACACCAGTATACTTAAGGTGTTTTAAAGCATCCAAAGGTTTTGAAAATTCTAAAATAATCTCCTCTACTTCAAATTTTACAAACTTAAACTTTTTTTTCAATTGTTTTAAAATATTTTTATGTTCATAATATTTTAATCCCACTTCAAAATGATTCTCTATCTCTGGTAAATTTCCATCGATATAAATTGAAAATAGCAA
>DIXX01000055.1:915-3889 GCA_002428805.1 Cetobacterium sp. UBA6069 | reverse complement strand
CAAACATTATAATATTTCGATACTTTATGTGAGAAACTAATTTTTGAGAATAGATTCCTGTTCCACATCCAATCTCTAATACTGTTTCAAATTCTTCATTTTTTTCTAAAAATTCAATTAGTTTTTGAGCAACTTTCTTCTGAACAAAAGCATAGTTATCATATGTATTTAAAAATTCATGAAATCTCATCTAAAACATCCACCAACCTACTTAAAAAATTTTTCTCATCAAAGATAAAATGTTCTCCATCTATCTCATAAATTAAGCTACCTTTTTCTATAAAATATTTTTTTTGATTTCTAAATTTTATTATCCGATCATTTTTAGAAATTATAGCTTTTTTTATATAATTTTTTCTTTTCATATAATTATCTATAAAATCTGAAAGTTCAGCTTTTAATTCTGAAACATCTTTTTTCCCGTTAAAAAGATAATTCTTTTTATCATCTGAAATTCCCATATTCACATAAAACATCTTCAAAGATTCTTCGGACAAATTTTGAAGAGTGTACTTTAACATCTTTTCCGGAATCCCTCTCTCTCCTAACATATCAGGAGTTCCATTTATTGCTATCGATTCATATCTCTGATAAAAAGGATTCTCTTCTAAAAATTTATTTAAATAATAAACTCCAAATGACCAACCTATAAATACAATCTTTTCATAGTTTAAATCCGTTTTTTCACATTTGTACTTATAAGGATAATTAACATATTTAAACTCCCATTCATTTTCTAGAGAAAATTTAAAATTATTCATTCCCCAACCATTAAAGAATACTATCAATTTCATTTTTCAACTCCTTTACAAACTTATAAATTATCTCCTTTGAATGATAAGCTGTTAAACTTATTCTCAATCTTGCTGTTCCTTTAGGTACTGTAGGCTCTTTAATTGGATAAACTAAATATCCTTTTTCCCTCAAGTTTTCAGAGATTATATTTACCTTCCTGTTTTCACCTACTACTACACTAATTATATTTGTAGTTGAAATTGTTTGTATTCTATATTCACTTAAAAGTTTTTTTGTGTATATTGAAAGTTTTACTAAATTTTCTCTTCTAGATTCAAACTCTTGCATTTTTTTAAGAATAAAAAAATTCCAAGCTACATTTATAGGTGGTAAAGCTGTTGTATATATAAACTTTTTTCCTTTATTTATCAAATACTCTTTTGATAATTCATCTGTTAACACATAAGCTCCAATTGAGGCCCCAGCTTTGCCAAGAGGTATCACAAGATAATCAATTGCGTCCAACACACCTGTCTCATAACACTCACCATATCCTGATACTCCAAAAGAATGTGCTTCATCTATTAACAGTTTAAATTTATACTTCTTTTTCAATTCAACTATTTTTTTTATATCTGCTCTATCTCCATCCATACTATAAACAGTTTCTGAAACAACAAGTATATCCTCATATTCAGAAGAATACTTTTTTAGAAAATTTTCTAATTGAGTATAATCTAAATGTCTATATCTTAGAAGTTTTGCTTCTGAAGCTTTTATTCCAGAGTATATACTTGAATGATTATATCTATCACTTATAATAAGTGAATTTTTAGAAAAAAGTGTTTCTATTAAACAAGTGTTAGCATCATACCCACTATTAAATAAAAGAGCTTTTTTATTATATATAATTTCTAATTCTTTTTCTAAATTCATGATTATAGGGTAAGAACCTGTGAGCAATCTTGAGGATGAAGATGAGAATAATAAATCAACACCTTGAAATTTTTCAAAAAATTCTACTCTTAACTCTTTATCTTCATTTAACCCTAAATAATCATTAGATGAAAAGTTAAT
This sequence comes from Cetobacterium sp. UBA6069, assembly GCA_002428805.1. Lineage (GTDB taxonomy): Bacteria > Fusobacteriota > Fusobacteriia > Fusobacteriales > Fusobacteriaceae > Cetobacterium_A. The sequence continues at coordinate 2,077 of DIXX01000055.1, read as the reverse complement.
ACCCTTTCTTTCATTTAACTTTAAAGTTCGATAATTTTCTTCTTTTTTTAATTTTAACAACTCTTTAACGATAGCTTCTTCTCTCATCTAAACCTCAAATCCTACAAAGTTATTCAAAACTCTATTCTTCTCCTCAACCTTTTCTCTTTTTATTAGATATTCATCAATTGCTTCTAAACAACTTTCCAACATAAAATCTATCTCATCTAATTCAATTGTATATGGTGGCATAAAGTATATTACATCTCCCAAAGGCCTAATTATAATTCCTTTTTCAAGACCTATCTTATAAATTTCATATGTTGCTCTCTCGTAAGACTTAAATCTCTCTTTTTTCTCTTTATCTTTAACTAATTCAAGGGCACCAATAAAACCAATCTGTCTATACTCTCCAATATTTTTATGATTTTCAAAAATTTCTCTAGCTTTTTTCTCTAAATATTGTGCTTTTTTCTCAACCTCTTTCAGAATATCTTCCTCTTTAAAAATTTTTAATGTTTCGACAGCTACCGAACACCCAAGCGGATTACCAGAATAGCTATGTGAATGTAAGAATGCTCCACCTTCTAAATAATCTTTATAAAAAGTATTATATATCTCATCCGTAATAAGAGTTAATGCCATTGGAAAATATCCCGCTGTTAGACCTTTTCCAACACACATAATATCTGGAGAGATATCTGCATGTTCACAAGCAAACATTTTTCCTGTTCTTCCAAATCCAACAGCAATCTCATCAGCTATGAAATGAACTCCTTTTTCAATTGTTAAAGCTCTTAATTTTTTCAAATATTTTGGAGAATACATATTCATTCCTGCTGCTCCTTGCACCATTGGTTCTATTATTACTCCTGCTATTTCATCGCCATTTTCTTCTAACAACTCCTGCATATGAATAAAACATTCGGCCTCACAATTTACCGGTTTTTTATTCCAACTACATCTATAACAATCTGGACCTTCGACTTTCAGAGCTTCTTTTATAAGCGGTTTATATAACTCTGTAAACAGATTTACATCTGTCACTCCCAAAGCTCCTAAAGTTTCTCCATGATAAGCATTTTTTAAAGATACAAACTTTTTTCTTTTTGTATTCCCTTTCTCTTGATGATATTGAAATGATATTTTAAGAGCTATCTCCACAGCCGAAGATCCATTTTCA
>DIXX01000055.1:0-694 GCA_002428805.1 Cetobacterium sp. UBA6069 | reverse complement strand
CCATTTTCATCTATCAAATAAACTCCCTTACCTTTTTTTATAACCATCGGTGGAAGCTTTTCATAGTCTTTCATTTGTGAGCATGGATGAAAAATATATTCTAAATCTTTTTTTTGAAGCTGACTTATACTCTTATAATTTAAAAAAGTTTTTAATTTTTCTAAATCTATATCTGTTTCTCCCTCATCAACAATTAAGTAGTTATCAATTTTTGCTAACGAAACCAGCATATCTATATTATCTTTTTCAAAATATTGATTTTTAAATCTATTAAAAATAACTCCTAAAACCGGTATATTTTTATCTTTAAGATTATTTAATGTTGAAAGTGTATGATTTATTGTTCCTACTTTTGTATCAGTTACTAAAACCACTGGTAGACCTGATTTTTTTATTAAATCAGAATACATATATCCCTCTCTATTTAGTGGAACACAAACTCCTCCAGCGCCTTCTACGATTAAGTAATTATTATTCAGACGTTTATTTTTTATCTCTTTTAAAATCTTTTCAAAATCTATTTCTACTTTATCTATCTCTGCTGAAAGATGAGGTGATACTGGTTCAACTAAATTATAACTACACATATCTTCATTGTAATCAACACCCGCAAATTTACACACACTTAAAACATCTGGAGCTTTTCCAGCAATAGATCCACTTTGAATCGGTTTATAATAAGTCGTAGCACTAT
>DIXX01000026.1:21794-22162 GCA_002428805.1 Cetobacterium sp. UBA6069 | reverse complement strand
TTAAAATCATTGCAACTTCCTTTTAATAAAAGAATACTGCTTATAGGTAATTCTACTAAAAATGTGGCAAGCAACTCTTTTTGTTGTTTTGTATCCCATACAAAATCCCTTTGAAAATTAGGAAGAATTATTCTTCCTTCATCTTCATCTTCAAATATCTCTTTTAACCTTTTAACCTTCAATATGACCCCCTATATTTTAAATACAATTATTTATTTTTCAAAATTATTTAAAGTTTAAATAATTACATATTTTTAACTCCAACTACTACCTTCAATTACTTCATTTATTTACCAACTATTTCTTGTAAGTCAAACATCTCTCCTATTCTTATTTAACATACTTTCTCCTAAAATATACTCTCTAAA
>DIXX01000026.1:21291-21471 GCA_002428805.1 Cetobacterium sp. UBA6069 | reverse complement strand
AGTAATCTTCTAAAAGCTCATATAATTTGTTAAAATTTTCTCTCTTTTTAGCTCTCATATTTTCTAAGCCTATTTTTAATAGCTCATCTGTAGCTAGTTTAAGCCCAATCATCCCTAAAATATTTGGACTCCCTGCTTCAAATCTTTCTGGCAATTCTTCTGGCATCTCTTCATCTTCTG
>DIXX01000026.1:20302-20984 GCA_002428805.1 Cetobacterium sp. UBA6069 | reverse complement strand
TATAAAATCTGCTAGCTTAGATATCTCAGAAAAATCTAAAACACCACCAGTTTGACTAGCATCTAAAACTGTGATTGCGTTATAAGTTTTTCCAAGTTCAAAAATATCTTTAACAGGTAAAATATTACCAAAAACATTTGAAGCATGATTGATTATTATTAAATCTGGTTTTTGAGACATAAATTGTAATTTCATATCTTCAGTATCTAAATTGAATTTATTAAATTTTAAAATTTTGAGATTTACACTCTTTTCCTTTGCTACTTTTTTTATAACTCTATAAACTGAATTGTGTTCGAAAGGTGAAATGTAAATTGTTTTTATATTTGAATAATTTAACCCTAATATTATCTCGTTTAGTGAAAAAGTTGCTGAAGAATTTAATATAACCTCATTTTTTGTTGAGAATATTTTTTTTATATTACTTACTAATATCTCTTTTAAAGCTTTTGCACTCCTACTTTTATCTGAACTATTTCTACTAAAATTAATTCCTATCTCTTTGTATAAATCCATTGTTTCATCATATAATCTATTAAATTTAGGATACGTAGTTGAAGCATTATCATAATAAGTCATTGTTAAACTCCTTTTTTAGAAAAAAAGACTGATTCTTATAAAATCAGCCGTTCTGTTGTTATTTAATTTCCTTCTGCGTAATTTTATTTTATAAAATATTTTT
>DIXX01000026.1:12577-20018 GCA_002428805.1 Cetobacterium sp. UBA6069 | reverse complement strand
TTTTTTTCTTGACTAATAAATCTCACCATGATATCATTACGCTAATAATTTTTTAGGAGGTGAGTAAATTATGTTAAGGATAATTTCAATAAGGATTTTTAATCTGTTTAATTTCAATTTAATAAAAACCTTATTTTGTATGTCTAAAATATATATATTTACTCGTCTAAAAAAAATTATGATCTAATTTTTAGTTCCAAGACGAATTTTTTATTATATTTTATTAATATAACAGACTTACATCACTAAGGTGTCAGTCTGTTTTTTTATTTAATTTTAAAGGAGGGTTACTATGAAAACAAAATTTATTAATCTATTATTTCTACCATTATTTTTATTGCAAACAGCTACATATGCTCAGGATAAACTTTATGTTGGTACAGATGCTACTGAATTTCCACCCTTTGAATATATTGAAGATGGTGAAATTAAAGGTTTTGATATCGATTTAATTAAGGAGATTGGAAAGTTATTGAATAAAGAGATTGTATTAAAAAATATTCAGTTTGATGGTCTTATTCCAGCTCTACAAACTGGCAAATTAGATGCTATTATAGCTGGTATGACTGTTACAGCTGAAAGAGAAAAAAATATAAACTTTTCTATACCATACTACACATCTAAACAACTATTGATCACAAACAAACAGAGTAGTTTAACTACCCTTCAAAGTTTAAAAGGACATAAAATTGGTGTTGTTTTAGGTTGTACCGGGGATGTTATTGCAACTGAAATGCAAGATTCTATAACTCTTTATAGATATAATACAACTTCTGAATCTATAATGGCTTTAAATGCTAATAAAATAGATGCTGTAATTTTAGATTCAGAACCAGCTAAAAACTTTGTTAAAAATAATCCAAATTTAAAATATATTGATAATGAATTAGCTAAAGAGGACTATGCTATAGCTGTTGGAAAACAAAATTTAACTCTTGTAAAAGATATAAATACAGCTTTAGAAACTCTAAAATCAAATGGAACTTTTCAAAAATTAAATGAAAAATATTTTATAGAAGATTAATCTAGGAGGTTTTTATGTTTAAAAATACTATTGTTAGAAAGCCAAGTAAAACAATCTGTAACGGCATCACTTCTTCACCAGAGTTAGGACAGCCTAATTATGAACTTGCTTTAAAACAACATTTAGCATATATTAATGCTTTAAAATTATGTGGTGTTAATGTTATCGAACTTGAAGCATTAGACGAATTTCCAGATTCATGTTTTGTAGAAGATACAGCTGTTCTTACCAAAAAATGTGCTATTATAAGTAATCCAGGAGCTCAATCTAGAAACAAAGAAATTGAATATATTGTTAGCACTATCGAACAATTCTATCCAAAAAACAAAATTGAATATATTAAATTCCCTGGAACTTTGGATGGAGGGGATGTTATGATGGTTGGCGATCATTTTTATATTGGAAAATCTGAAAGAACAAATAAAGAAGGGATTAATCAATTTATATCAATATTAAATAAATATGGTTTATCTGGATCTGAAGTTACTTTAGATAAAGTTCTCCATCTAAAAACAGGAATTAATTATATTGAAAATAATAATATTCTTGTTTCTGGAGAGTTTATAGAAAAAAAAGAGTTTCAAAATTTTAATAAAATTATTATCCAAGATGATGAAGCTTATGCTGCTAACTGTATTTGGATAAATGACAGTGTAATCATTCCTTTTGGATATCCTCAAATTGAAAAAGCTATCCTTGACTTAGGCTATAAAACTATTACTGTTGATACATCAGAATTTAAAAAAATAGATGGTGGCTTAAGCTGTCTCTCTTTAAGATTCTAAAAAAAAGGAGGTTAGATTTTTCTAACCTCCAAACTATTAACATAATGATTTTTTAGAATCCATTTTTGTAGCTAAGTATAAGAACGGTGTGTCTAAAGCAGCTACTATCCATTTTAAAATATAAGTACTTAAGAATATCTCAAACATAACTGAAACTGGGAAAACTCCAATAAACGCAAAAGTTGTAAATAGTATGTTATCTATAAGTTGACTTACCATTGTACTTCCGTTATTTCTAATCCATAAATGGTTAGGGAACTTATCTTTTAATTTTTTATATAAATAGATATCTATATTTTGTGATATAGCATAAGAGATTAATCCAACTATCATAAATCTAGGGAATAATCCAAAAATAGATTTTAAGTTACCAAATGTTTCTACTCCATCAACTTCTGGTGTAAACATAAGTGCAAAGTTTATCATTAACGCTACAACTATATTCGTAAAGAATCCGATCCATATAGCTTTTTTAGCATCCTCTTCTCCATATTTTTCAGAAAGAATATCTGTAACAAGGAAAGCACTTGCATAAGGAATATTTCCTAAAGAAGCGTGCAGTCCAAATAACTTAACTAAAATCATAACTTCAACATTTGCTATAAACATAGAAATTGGAATCCAAACAAATAATCCAACTTTACCAAAACACTTATATGCTCCTAAAACCGTTATAAAACTTACTAATAATTTTATTGCCCATAATACTTCATTTTTTAATAATATCTCTGTCATTGTCATCTTAATACTCCCTTAATACAATCTGTGTATCTTTTTTATTTTCTGGAAAAACTCTGTTGAAAAATAAGTTAAAGAACTCTTTCTCATCCACTTCAGTGTTTATAAATACATTTGGAACTCTTCTATAGAAATCTCCAATATCTATTAAACTCTGACCAATAGCTGGTCCATCCTCTACGCACTCTAAGTGTGTTAGAACTCCACTACATAACTCTGGTTTTATAAAATATGCAACTGCTAAAGGATCGTTTATTACACATCCTAAAGTTCTTTCTTGCATCCAGTGGAAATCCACATAAAACCCTGTTACATCATAGATAAACTGCGCCACATCGTTTTTCATCTGTCTTAGATACTCTCTGTAATTAGGTGTTAAAACTATTTTTCTAGTTACATCTAGAGGTATTAACTCTATTGGTTTATCAACATTTTCAAAAACCACATTTACTGATTGAGGATCAACCCAATAGTTAAACTCCGCTACTTGCGAGCAGTTTCCATTAGTTCTAAAAGCTCCACCCATAGAAACTATTCTCTCAGCTTTTTTTAATATCTCTTTCTCTCTCTCCACAGCCTTTGCCAAATTTGTCATTGGCCCTAAAGCTATAATTGATACATCTTCACTATTTTTTAAAGTTTGAACTAAATAATCCACAGCTCCTAACTTGATAGCTCCTTCTGGAATAGTTATCTCTGGTAAAACCTCACCTAAGCCATCCTCTCCATGTGTATCTTGAGCAGTAACAAGCTCTCTTTTCAAAGGCTTATTATCTCCTAAATAGATTGGTATATCCTCTCTATTCATTAGTTTTAGAACTTTATAGGCATTAACTCCTCCAAGTTCTACTGGAACATTTCCAGCACAGATTGTAATTCCAACAACATCTAACTCTGGTGATTTTAAAGCTAAAATCAGCGCTAACGAATCATCAATTCCTGGATCACAATCAATAATTACTTTTTTCATAACCTCTCCCTCTCTGGGACCCACACAACAAAAAAGGGCACGAAAAAAACCGAGCCCTTTGCTGGTTTTTTTTACAGATGGATCTCCCAAACATCTTTTTTATAATTTTATTCCGAAGAAAATTATAACATTTTTTTCTCTTTTTTACAATTTAATAATGAAATATTTCACACCATTTACTACGATTGAGTCTTCTTTTTTCTTTCCAATTCTTTCAAACTTACTATGAGTATATCTTCTAACAAGTTTAGCAGGATAATCTCTAGCTGTTTTCATAGAGATTAACTCTATTGTACCTAATAACTCAACTCTATCACTTGAAACTAAGTAATCATCTATTCCATAAGAAAATAGTACTCCTTTGTAGTATCCATCAGGTTTTATCATTTTAAAATTAAAATTCTTTCCTGTTTCTTTTACTAGATATTGCCCTAAAGCAGATATTTTATTTTTCATTTTTTACCTCTTTCTCTATATTTCTTTTAACATTCTTTCGCAGAACTTTTTAGCTTTTAAACTTTCTGATGATACTTCTAACTCTATATTTTTTATAGATTGCTCTTCCTCTTTTAAATGAGTAAGAATAAAATATCCCAGACCTTTATTTTGATATTTTGGAGTGATAAATAGCTTCGCAACTTTAAAATCTCCTTCAATATCTTTCGGCTTTAAAAATATAGCCCCTATTATTTCATTTTGTAAAACCAAAACTTTTCCAAGTGTATTTTCTATACTTTTTTTAAACTCTTCTAAGTTTTCTTTTTTTGAAGCCTTTCTAAAAGCATTTCTATATATATTCAGTAAGGCTCCTAAATCACTTTCAACATAATCTTTTACATCAAACATTTTTTTCTCCTCTTTTTAGATATTTTCCTTTAAAACTCTTTCAGGTTTTCCTAAATAGTAACCTTGACCATAATTTATACCAATCTCTTTTAGAAATTGTAGTTGCTTTTTATCCTCTATTCCTTCGGCAACAACTTTTAATTTTAAACTTGTTATCATCTTAGTCAGTCCGCTATAGACACTTTTTCCTGCTTCTACCTCTTCTGAGATTGTAGAAATTAAAGATCTGTCAAATTTAACTACATTGATTGGTAACGTAGTCAATAATCCTAGCATTGAATAACCTGCTGTAAAACCATCAATAGATATATATATACCATTTTCACTTAATTTTTCTAATTTTGCCACTATATCTTTAGCATCTTTCAAAAACATACCCTCTGTGATTTCAATCTCTATATTTTTTCCATTTAAAGAATATTTATTTAAAAGTTTTAAAATATAATCTACAAAATCTTTTTTTCTAAATGTTTCTGATGATATATTGAATGACATTCTAAAATCATGGTCTACTTCCTTTTTAGTTAGCAACTTTTTAGTTTCTTTAATTGCACATTCTGCTATTTTATAATCTATTTTATAAACTAACCCAAGCTCTTCTGCAATAGGAATAAATTCATTTGGTGGTACCATTCCAAGCTCTCCATTAACCCATCTCGTTAAAGCTTCAGCACCAATCATTTTTCCTGTATTCAAATCATATTTACCTTGAAAAACACCATAAAACTCTTTCTCAAAACCTTTTCTTAGCAATATCTCAACTCTTTTTTTTCTTCTATTTCTATCTATAAACTCCTCTGTAGCTTCTTCATACCACTCTTTTTTCTCTCGTTTTGCAAAATACATAGCCATATCTGCATATTTGAAAGCGTCTACCATAGGTATGCTTTTCTCTTTATAATAATATCCTAAACTAAAAGATATATTATAAGTTCTTAATAAAATAGAATCTTTAAACACTCTCTTTAATCTTTCTATATTTGATTCAATATTTTCAGTAGATTTTGAAAATACATAAAATTCATCCCCTGAGATTCTAAATATATCCTCTCTATCAAAAACTTTTTTTAAAGATAATGCCACCTCTATTAAAATCCTATCTCCATAGTCATGACCATAGTTATCATTTAAAACTTTAAAATTATTCAAATCTAAAAGAATTGCTGTTCCCTTTAAATTTCTATTTTCTTTACAAAACTGATTATAAACCCTTCTACTATAAAGCCCAGTTAACTCATCTCTAAGTAGCTCTTTATTCGTTTTCTTATGTTTGAAAACTTTAAGAGTCTGATGTGCTACTAAAATAATTAAAAGTAAGCAGCTAATAGCAATTAAACTGATCATATTTTTATGAGCCTTTTTTTCATAAATCTTATCTTTCTTTATAAGAATATCAGATTCATCCATAAATTCATCTAAATCAATAAATTCATTTATCGCTTTATTCAATATATCTCTTAAAACTATATTTTCCTTATTTAAGGCTATATTCATTGGAACTACATCTAAAACTTTAACTTCATATTTTGAGATATCAAATATCTCTGAATTTATTGAAAGAATTGTCGTCAATTTTTTTCTTTTAAAATCCAAATTTATTTTATCTTCAGTATCATACAAAACTATTTCAGAGTTAAAAAAATATTCACGAGCTACTTTTTCCTCTATTGAATTTTTTGTAACACCAATTTTCCGAGGTTTCTTTTCATTCCAATTTAAATTATTTATCTCATAAACATTTAAATTAGCTAACTTATTTGTAAATATATAATCTTTTTCACGCTCTCGAGTTTTAGAAAGAAGTATCATATCAATCTCTTTACTCAAAAGTTTGTCATTCCAATTTCTCCAATTTGTTTTTCTAAAATCTATTCTCTCTTTTACTTTTATATCCATCTTATTAGAAAGATAGTTTATAATTCTTGGAGCAATTCCTATATATTTATTTTGTAAATTTGAATAACTACTTATTCTTTCAATATTACCATAAGCTATTTTTAAAGGTGGTAAACTTTTTAAATAACTTTTTTCATCCTCTGTCAAAATTTGGTCCAACTTCTCTTTAAATATCTTTTCTTTTCTTTTTTCCATCCACTCTTTTGTTTTAGCTTCATATCTCTCTTCTAGTGCATTATTAATTATTTTTACTAACGGTTCATGCTCCTTTAATAATCCAATTGATGGTTTTGGTAAGTTCCCTATAACCAACTTATTTTTTTCACCTATTGTATTTAAATCTGAATCTGCGTAAAATAATTTTTTTTCACTCTCTAAATTGGCTACCCTTAAATAATTCAGATGCATTTCATTTTTTTCTATAAATTTTTCTAAAAACTTTTCATATATACTTTCTTTTATAACGTATACATCTAATCCATTCAAATCATTAAATACATCCAACTTCTTATCTTTAGAAACTACAACAAGCTTTTCATCTATTATTCCCCTAGTAAATACAGCATGAGCCGATCTCTCTTTTGATGGAGTTAGATAATTTAAAATATCTATTTCGCCTTTTTTAAATTTTTTATAGTTTTGATTCCAATCTCCTTTTTCTACAACTATATCCAACTGCAGATAATCTCTTAACATCTCTTCTATAATATCATCAAAAGATACTCCTTCAATTTTCTCTGTTGCAAAATAGCTTTTTTCAACCTCTGCTACTACCAATTTTCTTTCTCTGATTTTTTCAAGATACTCTCTTTCTCTTCTAGTTTTAGGAATATATACATCCATCGATAATATATAGCTGAAACTTATTAAAAAAATAACAAGTATTCTTTTTTTACCCATCCATCCCCCTTAAAAATTCTCCCTCTTTTCTAAAACTAACAAACAAATCCAGTTTCATTTCCCATCATTTTCAATCAAAAATCATCATTGTAAAATACTTTTCTTTAAATTATATCTCGAATTCCATTTTTTTTCTAGGAAAAATATAGATTTTTTTTCGACTTACTAGTCTATTTTATTTTTAATTAGATTTTTTTTGGTTTTTATTGGTTTTTATAGAAAATTTTCTAACTTTTTTTTGTTTTACCTTCCTTTTACCTTTTCTTTATTTTATATTTACAT
>DIXX01000026.1:7405-12310 GCA_002428805.1 Cetobacterium sp. UBA6069 | reverse complement strand
CAGGAGTTTTAGTTGGATGTGGAACTTCAGAAAAACCTGCTGCTTCTGGAAGTAAAAATAAAGAGATCACAGTTTATACAGCTTTAGAAAATGAACAAATTCCTGAATATTTAGCATCTTTTAAAAAGCAATATCCTGATATAAAATTAAATATTGTTAGAGAATCGACAGGAGTTATCGTTTCTAGAGTTTTAGCCGAAAAAAATAATCCTCAAGCTGATGTTATTTGGGGAACTGCAGCAACTGGACTTTTAGTTTTAGATGAAGCTAATCTTTTAAAAGCATACTCTCCAAAAGATATTGAAAAAATAAATACAAAGTTTAAAGATAACAGTGGAAAAGACCCCAAATGGGTTGGAAATAACGCTTGGATGACAGCTATATCTGTCAATACAATCGAGATGAAAAAACTGGGAATAGAGGAGCCTAAAAACTTTAAAGATCTTTTAAAACCAGAATATAAAGGGTTAATATCTATGCCAAACCCAGCTTCATCTGGAACTGGATTCTTGACTGTTTCTGCTCTAGTTCAACTTTTAGGAGAGGAAAAAGCTTGGGAATATATGGCTGATTTAGATAAAAATATGGGTGTTTATACTCACTCTGGTTCAAAGCCTGCTAAAACTGCTGCTTCGGGAGAATATCCAATCGGAATCTCTTATGGATACCCTGGAATTAAAATTAAAAATGAAGGAGCGCCTATAAACGTTTACTTCCCTACAGAAGGTTCTGGTTGGGATTCAGAAGCAAATGCACTTATAAATAAAAAAGATATTAAAGATGAAGCAAAGATTTTCTTAGACTGGGCTATTTCTGAGGAAGCTATGAGCATGTATGCTAAATCATACGCAATTGTTTCTAGAGAGATGAATGTTAAACCTCCAAAAGGTTTTCCTGAAAACCCGATATCTCAACTTATCGCAAACGATTTTTCTTGGGCTGCTGCTAATAAAGATCGTATCCTTTCAACTTGGGAAGCTAAGTTTGGTTCAAAAACTGAAAAAAAATAGTTACACAAATAAAAATAAGGCTCATCAAAAGATGGACCTTATTTTTTCTATTTTAGTGTATTCTAATCTCCTATCAATATCTTTTCATGGTCATCATATTGAAGAGATACCTCATCTCCTACTTTATATAAAAAATCTTTCTCTTCTACTAAAGTTATTTTTTCATTCTCTAAAGAAACAATTACAGAATATCCACCCATCTTAAAATTAATCTCTTCAATCTTACCTTTTAAATTAGATTCTTCTACAACTTTTATACTTTTACCTCTAAGTCCAACAAATTCAGACTTTTCTAATTTGCATCTAAAAATCTTTTGGAATACTTCTTTAGAAAATACATTTTCTACAGCTAACAATCTTGCTGTATATACATTTTTAGGATTTTTATACAACTGTTCTGGAGTTCCATAGTCCAATAACTCACCTTTAAACATAACTCCTATCTTATTCGACAGATAAAAAGCTTCCTCTCTATCATGGGTTACAAATATAATTGTTACCTTTAATTTTTTGTGTAGTTTTTTTACTAACTTCTGCATTTTATCTCTCAAATTGAAATCTAAAGCTGAAAATGGCTCATCTAACAGCAGTAGTTTAGGTCTTGTGACTATTGCTCTTCCAATAGCTACTCTTTGTTTCTCTCCGCCACTTAACTCATTAGGAAACCTTTTCTCTTTCCCCGCTAAATCCATTTCAATTATGGCTTCTTTAACTCTTTTTTCAATTTCATCTTTCGGTACTCTTTTTATTTTTAATCCAAAAGCTATATTTTCTGCAACATTTAGATGTGGTAGCAGTAAATCATTTTGAAAAACCATAGCTACTTCACCATCTTTTATAATTTTACTCGGATTTTTTCCATTTATTAATATCTCACCATCATAATCTTTATCTAAGCCAGCAACTAAACTTAAAAGAGTTGATTTTCCAGACCCAGATTGTCCTAGTATCCCTACAAACTCTCCTTCTTCTATAGAAATATCTATATTTCTCAAAGCAAATCCAGAAAACTTTTTAGATACTCCTTTTATCTCTATCATTTAATACTCTCTCTTTCTATAAATATTTTTTACTATTCGGTTTACTAAAAAAACTAAAAAATATGTAAATATAAGATATATTACACTATAAATCGTTCCATTAGTTACACCACCATCTGATAAATATGGCATCATTAAAATTGGGAATGTTATAACTTGCCCACCGCCTATTATAAAAGTTACTAAATATTGTGCTAAAGAAACTATTATAACCAAAGACATTCCAACTAAAAATGAAGGATAGATTATCGGAAGAGTAATTTTTAAAAACCTCTCTAGAGGATTTGCACCTAAAACTTTTCCTAAATTTATATAATCTTTATTTAAAGTTAAGTATCCTGCTCTCATACTTCCAATATAGTAAGGCATTGTTGAAACACTATGAACAATTGCAACTCCTAAAATTGTTTCTATTAAATTTATTTTTATAAATGAATATTGAATCCCCATAGTACTAACCATTGTAGGAATTATTAAGGGTAAAATTATTAGAAACTCTAAAACTACTTTCCCTTTGAAATTTTCTCTAGCCATAAAGGCAGCTACAGGTGTTCCTATTAGAAAATTTATTGCCATTGTTATTAAAAGCACCAAAAATGTAGTTAATAAACTATTATATGTTTCAGAGGAATTTAATACATATTTCCACATTTTTAGATTCATACTATTAAGAAATATTCCAATAAAGGGTAATAGAAACACTAAAGATAATATAAAATATGTCATCCACAATAAAATCTTTTTCATTCTACCACTCTCTCTCTCCAAACTTTGTGAAAAACTTTAAAGCAGAGCACATTAATCCACCAAACAATAAGCTTATGCTTGAAATTAATATATTCATAACCATTATTTTTCCTCTTAAATCTAAACTCATCTTTGTATAGCTATCAAAAACCCAAACCGACAAAACTCTTGGATGAGTAACTCCCAAAATATATGGTGTTTCAAACGATGCAAACAGATAGGTTAAAACCATAAAAAAGCTCACACTTATAGTAGGGAAAACTAGTGGGAAAACTATTTTTTTAAAAAATTGTACATTACTCAAGTTATATAATTTTCCTAAAGAATCCCACTTTTTATCTATCCTAAAAACTATAGGAAGACTCATCATGGTCATAAAAGGAAGTGCTTTCCAAACATAAGTTAATATTATTCCAACTCCATAACGGTCATTTGTCAATACTGGAAAATCTTCTATTGAAGAAATCAGTCCTATTTTAAATAAAAAATTATGAATTACACCTCTTCTCATAAGTAAAAGAAGAACTCCGTATGCACTTACTAGATATGGTAAAAATACTGGTGCCTCTATTACTTTTTGAAAAAATTTTGTATAAAAGTACCCTTTTCTTTTACTTAAAAAAACTAAAAACAATACGATTACTGTTAATAAGAAGGCTATAAAAGAGGCAATCGTATTTATTTTTATTGTATATATTAAACTTTCATAGAACTCTTTTGAGTATAAAACATCTTTATAGTAATCCAATGTAAAGTACGATTCACTTAAAACTCTATTATAACCTATAGATGTCATAAAAACATAATATAATCCATAAAGAAAGAAAAAGGTCATATATAATAGGAAAGGTATTATATATATGATTTTCTTAATTTTTTCCAACGTTCTCTTGCCATCCCTCTTCAATAAGTTTTAATTTATCTGGTGTTAGTTCCATAACTCTTTTTTCTTGTAACTCTTCTAACGACGGTATCTTATCACTCTTATTTAGTTCGTTAAATGCTTTTTCATCTTCTGAAGACAGTTTTTTCATATCTAAAATAGTAAAATCTCCCCAGTTTTTAGGCTCTTGTTTTAAAAGTTGAATCTCTGGAGACACTAGCTCATTAATAACAATTAGAGCGGCATCTTTATTTTTAGCATTTCCTGGTATAGTTAAGTAATGATTATTAAATAGCGTTCCTCTATTTAATAAAAAACTTTTTGATGTTTCTGGATACTCTCCTGATTCTATTTTTGAGTTAACCTTATTTATTGTATAACCCATAGTCACATCTACTTCTCCTGATGAATAAAGTAAATCTAATTTTCCTTCTGACTCTGGATAAGTCTCACCTTTTCTCCATAAGTACGGCTCTAACTCATTTAAATAACTCCAAACAGAGTTAAGATTTGCTTTAAAATCTTCATTACTCATTTTTATAATGTTATCATAGCCTAATATATCTATTACTATATTTCTTACAAAAGCACTTCCTGTAAAATTACCCGTATTAGGATAACTAAATCTTCCTGGATTAACTTTTACATATTCACTCAGCGTTTCCCATCCTGTAAAAGGTATCTCTCCATTTTTACTATTGTATATAAAGTTAAATTGAGCCTCTCCAAATGGAATTTCCAATCCATTAATCTCTTCGCCAAAATCTCTAACTATGGTACTCTCTTTTAATAAATCTTTATTCTTAATCTTCTCTAATATATTCTCCTCTAAAACTCCTGCTGCTTTTAGAGCCTTAAAGTTTTCACCATTTACCCATAAAACATCTACAGATCCATCTTTTTTCCCTGCTTGTTTTTCTATTATAAGTTTATTTACAACATCTTTTATATCAACAATAGGAACTCTTTTTAATACAATTTTTTCTTTTTCCAATATTTTAGGAGCTACTACATCATCCATAAATATATTAATCTCTTTAGAACCACCCCACATATATATGTTCACATTCTTTTCTTTCTCTTTAGTACAACTTGCTAATAACCCAATCGTTGCTACTGAAGCTATCAATAATCTCAATTTTTTCTTCATTCTATACCTCCCAAATTAATACAGTTATTATAGCTCATTTACTCTTCTCTTACGAGTTTTTCTTCGGATTTTTAG
>DIXX01000026.1:0-7132 GCA_002428805.1 Cetobacterium sp. UBA6069 | reverse complement strand
TAGATGATGAAACAGGGAGGATTTAATGAGTTATTTAAAAATTAAAAATGTTGCAAAAACTTTTGGTAAATTCAAAGCATTAAACAATATAGATTTCGAAATTGAAAGAGGTGAGTTCATCTGTTTCTTAGGCCCATCTGGTTGTGGTAAAACAACACTTCTTAGAATAATTGCTGGTCTTGAGACTGTTGATAGTGGTGAAATTTTCTTAAAGGATGAGAATATCACAAAAAAACATCCATCAAAAAGAAATATGTCAATCGTATTCCAATCATACGCTCTTTTCCCTAACTTAACAGTTGGAGAAAATATAGCTTATGGAATGAAAAACAAAAAAATACCAAAAAATATTATTCAAAAAAAAGTAGATGAATCTCTTGAGCTTGTAGGATTAAGAGGACAAGAAAATAAATATCCAAATGAACTTTCTGGTGGACAACAACAAAGAGTAGCTCTTGCAAGAGCAATATCTTACTCACCTGACATTCTTCTCTTAGATGAACCACTTTCAGCTCTTGATGCTAAAGTTAGAGAAAAGCTTAGAAACGATATAAAAGACCTTCAAAAAAAACTTGGAATTACAACTATCATGGTTACTCATGATCAAGAGGAAGCTCTTTCAATGTCAGATAGAATAGTAGTTATGGATAACGCCAAAGTCGTTCAAGTTGGAACGCCTCAAGATATCTATGAAAATCCAGCTAACAACTTTATCGGAGATTTTATTGGAAAAGTAAATAAGTTTGAAATAAATGGAGAAAAAGTTATGGCAAGACCTGAAGATATCTCTCTTGCAGATGAACACACGGAAAATTTCTTTATGGGAACATTGGAATCTTGGGAATATATGGGATCATACTACAGATTAAAAGTTAACAAAAAGAACTACATAATAGAGGTAGATATTTGTAGAAACAAAATTGCTCATATACCACTAAAAAAAGATCAACATATCTTCCTTAAAGTTGAAAGAACTTTAGGAGGAGGAGTTGAATGGAGTTAATTTTTAAAAAATCTGAGAAACTGCTTTCAGAAAAAGTCAGAGATATCATTGTTTGGGCAATCGTAGCATTTTTCGTTGTTACACTGGCCTTTCCACTTTTATCTTTAAGTATAAAAGCAACAGAAGACAACGCTGGAAACTTTATCGGATTACAAAACTTTATACAGTATCTAACTAGTCCAGGCGTTATGTCATCGTTCTTTAACACAGTTAAAATAGCCTCTTTAACTATGATTATAACTCTATTCTTAGGATTTGGGTATTCTTATGGAATGGCTAGAAGTAATATAAAAGGAAAAGGAGTTTTAAAGTTTTTAATTCTTCTACCTATATTTGCTCCAACTATGCTGCATGGTATCTCTCTTGTATATCTTTTTGGAAGAATGGGAGTTATCAGCACTGGATTCTTTGGGAAATTTCCAGCAATTGCAACCGATATAAATCTTTACGGTCCAACTGGAATTGTGATAAGTGAGGTTATCTACACTCTACCTCAAGCTTACCTTATCATATCTATGGCACTACAAAATAGTGATTATAGACTTTACGAAGCTGCTAAAACTCTTGGAACAAGTAAAGTAAAGCAGTTCTTCACTATAACTTTACCATCTTGTAAATATGCAGTTTTCTCTACAGCAACTGTTTCATTTATTCTTGCCTTTACAGACTTTGGAGCTCCAAAAGTTGTGGGTGGAAACTACAACGTTTTAGCTACAGATATCTATAAGCAAGTGATTGGACAACAAAATTTAGGAAGAGGAGCAGTTGTGAGTATACTATTACTTATCCCTGCAGTGATATCTTTCTTCTTTGAAAAATCTTTAGAGAAAAAACAAAGAGATACCTTCAATGCAAAATCTATGAACTATAGAATTGAAGATTCAACTGTAAGAGATGTTTTCTTCTACGGTTTCTGCTGGATAATTGCTCTTAGTGTTTTAGGCCTTTTTGTTACAGCCGCTGTTGCATCTTTCGTTAAGATGTGGCCATATAACTTTGAGCTTACATTAAATAACTACAAGTTTTTTGATTTTAACGGTGGAGCTTTCCATTTTTATAAAAATTCAATAACTATTGCACTACTTTCAGCATTCTTTGGAACAGTAATAGCTTATCTTGGAGCATATATCTGTTTAAAGACTGAGAGTTTAACTAAGCTAAGAAATGTCATTAAATTCTTTGCAATTGTACCTTTAGCTTTACCAGGAATGGTTTTAGGTTTAGGATATATTTTCTTCTTCAATATGGACTATATTAGAATTCCACTGCTTGGTTGGGTAGGTAATCCATTCAACAGTATATATGGAACTCTTTGGATTTTAGTTCTTGTAAACATCGTACACTTTTTCTCGGTTGCTTTCATGACAGCATCAACATCTTTGAAAAAGCTGGATAAAGAGTTTGAAATTGTATCTCTATCTATGGGTGTACCTTGGTATAAAACATTCTTCAATGTAACTCTACCACTTACTAAGCACACTATCGGTGAGATTTTTATATACTATTTTGTGAACTGTATGACTACAGTTTCAGCAGCAGTTTTCCTATACACATCAAAAACGACTCTTGCTTCTATAGCAATGGTAAATCTTGATGAAGTTGGGGATCAAGCAAAAGCAGCAGCAATGGGAATCCTAATTGTTGGGACGAACCTTTTAGTAAAAGCAATATATGAATTAATTAAAAAAAGATACTTCGGGAGGAATAGATAATGAAAAAACAAATTAAGGCAGTTATATTTGATTGGGCAGGTACTACAGTAGATTATGGTTGTTTTGCACCACTAGATGTTTTCGTTCAAGTTTTTAAAGAGATTGGAATTGAAATCAGTTATGAAGAAGCTAGAAAACCTATGGGAATGTTAAAAATAGATCATATTAAAGCATTATTAAAAATGGAGAGAATACATGCTTTATGGATAGAAAAATTCAACAGAGAATACACAATGGATGATATCAACTCTTTATACGAAAGATTTGAAGAGGTACTATTCGCTTCACTAGAAAACTTTGCTGAACCTGTTCCAGGAATGTTAGACCTTCAAGCAGAGTTAAGAGCTAGAAATATAAAAATCGGAAGTACTACTGGATACACAAAAGAGATGCTAGATATCGTTGCACCTAAGGCAAAAGAGTTTGGATATTGTCCTGACTTTAGAATTACATCAACAGAAGTTCCTGGTGGAAGACCACATCCTTATATGATTTTCCAAAATATGATAGCTCTAGCTATTCCAAATAGACACTCTGTTATAAAAATTGGAGATACAACTATAGATATGAAAGAGGGTAAAAATGCTGGGGTTTGGGCTGTTGGAATTTTAAAGGGTGGAAGTGAATTAGGTCTTTCTCAAAAAGAGGTAGAATCTATGGATAGCGCTGAGTTAAAAAAGTTAATGGATGCTGCTGCAAAAAGATTATACGCAGCTGGAGCTGACTACATCGTTGAAGAAGTTGGAGATCTTCCACACATAATAGATGTTATCAACGCTAGAATGAATGCTGAAGAGGTTATCTAATGAGTAAAATTACCTCTGAAGGAGATATAAACACCTCTCAGAACCGTAAAAGTTGGCAAGAGAAACATATTAACAATGAAACAAACGTTATTCTTAGAGATGATGAAGATATTTTTCTTCATCAATCTCTTTCAACACCATGTTTAAATGTTTTAAAAAAATCAAACGGTATCTATTTAGAAGATATCTCTGGAAAAATATATATGGATTTTCATGGAAATAATGTTCACCAAGTTGGATTTGGAAATGAAGATGTTAAAAAGGCTATCATCGAGGAGATGGAAACTCTTCCATTCTCTCCTAGAAGATATACAAATAACTCTGCTATTACTCTGGCAAAAAAACTTTCGGATAAAACTGATGGCGTTTTAAATAAAGTTCTATTCTCACCAGGTGCAACATCTTCTATTGGAATGGCTATGAAGTTAGCTCGACTTGTAACTAAAAAAGATGGTTTTCTTTCTTTTTGGGATTCTTTCCACGGAGCCTCTATTGATGCGATTTCTTTAGGAGGAACTGCACACTTCAGAAATGGAATCGGTGGACTCTTAGCTGGCTGTGAGCATCTAGTTCCTTATAACTCTTATAGACCCATGTTTGATGAAGAGACTTTCTTAAATATTTTAGATTATACTTTAGAAAAACATGGAGATATAGCAGCTCTCTTTATGGAAACCATAAGAAATACAGAGGTAGAAATCCCTTCATACAAGCTTATGAAAGGTATTAGAGATCTTTGTACTAAGCACAATACAC
Organism: Cetobacterium sp. UBA6069; assembly: GCA_002428805.1. GTDB lineage: Bacteria > Fusobacteriota > Fusobacteriia > Fusobacteriales > Fusobacteriaceae > Cetobacterium_A. Next base: position 2,855 of record DIXX01000026.1, on the reverse strand, counting down.
TTTTAGTTTTAGATGAAACTGCAATCGCTATGGGTAGAACAGGAAAGTTCTTTGCTTTTGAACACTATGATATCGAGCCTGATATCGTCGTAATTGGAAAAGGACTTGGAGGAGGTATCTTCCCAATCTCTGCTCTTTTAACAAAAGATGAATTCAATATCGGACAATATACATCTTTAGGACACTACACACATGAGAAATCTTCAGTTGGATGTGCTGCTGCTAATGCGGCGATTGATTTTATAGATAACAATAACATTTTACAAAAAACATCTGAGATGGAAAAGTTTCTTTTAGATAGACTGAACATACTAAAAAATAGATACGAAATCATCGGTGATGTTAGAGTTAAGGGATTACTTTTTGCTATCGAGCTTGTGAGAGATAGAAAAACGAAAGAGAAGGCTGACTCTGAAGCTGATAGAATACTTTACAGTTGTCTAGATTCTGGTTTGAGCTTCAAAGTTTCAGGTGGAATTTTAACTCTTTCACCGCCGCTTATTATAGAGAAGAGTGAATTAGAAAAAGCTCTTACAATTCTTGAAGAGAGCATAAAAATTGAAAATATAAAAATTTTTGGAGGAAATAAATATGAATAACAACAATTTAACAGATAGACCATATATACTTTTAACACCTGGACCTTTGACAACATCTTCTGGAGTGAGATCAGCTATGCTTAAAGACTGGTGTACTTGGGATAATGAATACAACTCATTAGTTCAAGATATGAGAAAAAGAGTTTTAGATGTTGCTGAAGCTGGAGATGACTATACTATGATTCCTATGCAGGGAAGCGGAACTTTCTCTGTTGAGGCTGTTTTAACTTCAACTGTTGGAGATAATGAGAAGATTTTAATTCTTTCTAATGGTGCTTACGGAGATAGAATGAAAACTATCTGCGATGTAGCCAGAGTTAAAAACTCTATCTATAAAATTGAACAAACAGAAACTTATGATTTAGCACACTTGGAATCTATTTTAAAAAATGATGCTGAAATAACTCACATCGCTGTTGTTCATTGTGAAACTACTTCTGGAATTTTAAATCCTATCAAAGAGATTGGAGAGATTGTAAAAAAATACAATAAAACTTTCATAGTAGATGCTATGTCAAGTTTTGGAGGAATTCACTTCAACATTCCACAATATAAAATTGATTTCCTAATTAGTTCAGCTAACAAGTGTATTCAAGGTGTTCCTGGTTTTGGATTTATCATAGCTAAGAAATCTGAGTTATCAAAATGCGAAGGAAAAGCTCGTTCTCACTCTTTAGATATCTTTGATCAATGGAAAGTTATGGAAAGTGGAAATGGGAAATGGAGATTCACTTCACCTACTCATGTTGTTAGAGCATTCTATCAAGCTCTTTTAGAGTTAGAAGCAGAGGGTGGAGTAAAAGCTAGAGAGGCTAGATATAGAGAAAACCAAGATAAGCTTGTAAAAGGGATGGCTAATTTAGGATTTGATGCTATTATCTCTTCTGAAAAGCAATCTCCTATTATAACTACATTCTATGCACCAAATCACCCTGAGTATAAGTTTGAAACTTTCTACTCAAAACTGAAAGAGCATGGATTTGTTATCTATCCTGGTAAGTTAACTAAAGAGGAAAGCTTTAGAATTGGAAATATTGGAGAGGTTTACTCTACAGATATTGAAACTTTAATTGATTCTATCCAAAAGTCTATGTTCTGGAGATAAGATTATGTTAATGAATCAGCGTAGACAACATATTTTAGAGGAACTAAATCAAAAAAATATCGTTTATGTAAAAGAGTTATCAGAAAAATACTCTGTTACTATGGAAACTATTCGTAAAGATTTAGAGGATATTGTAACTGAAAATATAGATATACAAAAAGTTTATGGTGGAGCTATTAAAAGCTCTACTGTAGACGAGAGCTACTCTATAAGAGAGGAACTTTTCTCTACTGAAAAGGATTTACTCGGAAAAAAAGCTGCTGAACTTATTAATGATGGAGATTGTATATTTTTAGATGCTGGAAGTACTGTTACAAAACTTATACCTCATCTAAAATATAAAAAAAATCTGAAAATTGTAACAGTTTCTCTTGCTGCACTTATTGAATTTACTAAATTTTTTAGCACCACAGAGAATACTCATAAAATTTTCTTCATGGGGGGAGAGGTTAAATTTAACTTACTTTCTACTTCAGGAACTACAGTTGCTCTTTCAATTAGAGATTACTATTTCAATAAAGCCTTTTTAACTCTTGATGGAATATCTTTTGAAAAAGGTATCACATCTCATAACTGTGATGAAGCTCATGTAACAGCTGAAGTTTTAAAGCACTGCTCAGAAAATATCTTTATGATTACAGAGGAAAAATTTAATTCTACAAAGTTTTATAAGGTTTGTAATTTAGATTCTGTAAATACAATAATCTCTAGTAATCCTGAAGATGAGTTTTTAAAGAAAATTTCTAAAAATTTTAATGTGAAAATTTATTAAACCTATCCAATAACTTCTGTATTAATTGCAGAGGTTATTTTTATATAATTTTTTTTATGTTAAATAAAAAAAAAGATGTATCTCTACATCTTAAAAATTTCTTATTGGTGCGTCATACTGGGCTCGAACCAGTGACAACACGATTAAAAGTCGTGTGCTCTACCATCTGAGCTAATGACGCATCTGTGTGTTTTGGTGGCGGGGGCTGGATTCGAACCAACGACCTTCGGGTTATGAGCCCGACGAGCTGCCAACTGCTCTACCCCGCGATATATATAATTAGTGGTGCCTGGGGCCGGAATCGAACCGGCACGCTATCAGATAGCTCGGGATTTTAAGTCCCGTGCGTCTACCTATTCCGCCACCCAGGCTTCATAGT
>DIXX01000086.1:27593-34433 GCA_002428805.1 Cetobacterium sp. UBA6069 | reverse complement strand
TTCGTCATTATTTACATCTGCATAAACTGAATCTAAGGCATCTATTCCTGCCGCTCTAGCTGCCATTACGATCAATCCTCTTCCTGTAAATAACTCTACACCTTCTGGAGATCTATTAGTTTTTAAGTTAGTAACATAGTCCTCTCCACCGATAGCCATTCCAACTAATCTGCTTGAAGAAGTTGCTATTTGGTAAGCATTTAAAGCTCCTAATGGACTTTCAATTGCAACCATTAACTTTGTTGTTCCAACAGGAATTCCCGCTTCTTTTTCGATTCTTTCCACATGTGCTTCAACATCTAAAACATCTTTTGGTGTATCTGTTTTAGGGATTCTTATTATATCCGGTTGAGCTCTTACAATAAACTCTAAATCTTCTACTCCAAATTCAGTGTCTAATGCATTTATTCTTACAACTGTCTCAATATTTAAACTTTTGTATATTGGTCTCATCTTTTGTAACATGTTGTAAACTAGGAATCTAGCTGAGTCTTTCTCTGTTATAGCAATTGCATCCTCTAGGTCAAACATTATTGAATCTGGTCTATAAATATGTACATCTTTTATTACTCCTGGATTATTTCCCGGAATAAAAAGCATCGAACGTCTTAATTTCATTTTTTCCTCCTACTACCAAGTGAATTTTTGTTGAGCTGCTCTTGTAACAACTGTTTGGATTCTGCTTTTGATTACTGGCTCAATAGCCCCTTTATCATTTACTAATACTTTTGCCGAAGTAACTCCTAACTCTTCTAAAGCTTCTAAAATTACTCTTCTAATATCATCTCCATATTGCCCCATTACAACGCTTTCAATTTCTAATTCAATTCCTGTAGCATTTGGCTCGATTATTACATACATATCACTCGATTCAAGAGTTCCTGCCACTGCTTTTACTTTGATCTCCATTTCCTGGCCTCCAATTTTTTTAATTATTTAAACATAGCTAGTAACACACCTGCTGCTACTGCTGACCCTATAACTCCTGCTACGTTAGGTCCCATTGCATGCATCAGTAAGAAGTTACTTGGATTTTCCTCTTGTCCTACTTTTTGAACTACTCTTGCCGCCATAGGTACAGCACTTACTCCTGCTGCTCCTATCATCGGATTGATTGTACCTTTGCTAAGTTTACACATAACTTTTCCAAAGATTACTCCTCCTGCAGTTCCAAATGCAAATGCGAAAAGTCCTAATACTATTATCTTTATTGTTGCTAAATTTAAAAATGCTTCTGCATTTGTTGTCGCTCCAACTGTCAATCCAATAAATATTGTGATTACATACATTAAAGCTCCCTTTATATGTTCAACTAAGTTAGGAACTAATCCACTTTCCTTAGCTAAGTTTCCAAACATTAGCATTCCTACTAAAGGTATTGCTGATGGAATTATTAATGTTACTACTATTGTTACAACTATTGGGAATAAGATTTTCTCTCTTTTACTTACAGTTCTAAGTTGAGTCATCTTTATCTGTCTTTCCTCTTTCGTTGTAAATAATCTAATAATAGGTGGTTGAATTACTGGTACTAGTGCCATGTATGAATACGCCGCTACTGCTATTGGTCCTAACATATGTGGTGCTAACTTTGATGTTAAATAGATAGCTGTTGGTCCATCTGCTCCACCTATAATTCCTATAGATGCTGCTTCGTTTCCAGTCATTCCCATTGCAACTGCACCTACGAACGCTCCAAATATACCTAACTGAGCTGCCGCTCCAAGAAGTAAACTCTTAGGATTAGCAATTAATGGACCGAAGTCTGTACTTGCTCCTATCGCTAAGAAGATTAGAGGAGGATAAACTCCATACTTTACTCCTGCATATAAAATATTTAAAAGTCCATTTTTATCCATTATTCCTTCACTCACTGGTGCTGGTAAATTTACCAATAACATTCCAAAAGCTATTGGAAGTAATAGATAAGGTTCATACTGCTTTTTTATTGCTAAAAACAATAGGAATAACGCAACTAAAATCATAATACCTTGATTCATAGTCATCATTGCAATTCCTGTTGTTGAAAATAGATTACTTAAAAACTCCATTTTAACTCCTTTCGACTTTATTATTTTGATTAAGCTATTGTTACTACTACTGTTCCACCGTCTACTGTGTCACCTTTATTTACAGTTATTGATTGAACAACTCCATTTACTGGTGAAACAATTGGATTTTCCATTTTCATAGCTTCTAATACTAATAAAGTATCTCCAGCTTTTACGTTTGCTCCTACAGTTACATCTACAGATACAACTAAACCTTGCATAGGTGCCTCAACTTTTGTACCATTTCCTGCTGGTGCTGGTGCTGATGCCACTGCAGCTGGTGCTGGCGTTGAAGATGTTGGTGCTGATATTGTTCCGTTAACCTCTGTTACTGATTCTACTTCTACCTCGTATACTTTTTCTCCAATTTTAACTTTATATACTTTTATCATTTTTATTACACTCCTATTAGTTTAATTCTTTTATTCCTACAACTCTTATATTGGCATCCTTATCTTCTCCAGCTGCCTCTATACATGCTACCATCATAGCTACTCTCATCTCTTCGCTTGTTATCTTTGATGGATCAAACTTTTCTCTTTCTACCTTTGCTGGTGTTACTGCTGGTGTAGCTTTTTTTATCTCTACTACTTTCTCTGCTGGAATATATTTGAACAGTGAAAGAACGAAAGCTAATATCGCTAATATTGTAAATACAACAAGCATACTTATTAACGTTATTTCAAGAGCTATCATAAGCGTTATTGCGTCTTTAAACATTCTTATAAATCATTCTCCTTTCAACTAAAAAACTATATTTATATTTCTATATTCTTTTTCTACTTTTGGTTTATCTCTATTCTCTAAGTAAGGTTTAGCTATTTGTGGGAACATAGCATACATTAGAACATCTTCAGGAGATTTTGCTAAATCGCCAATCTCTCTTTTTATCTCGTCATATTCTGGCTTTAGAAGGTCTGCTGGTCTTCCTGTGAAAACAGCTTCATCTCCAATTATTTTTTTCTTTACCTCTTCTGACATTGGAGCTGGTGATTTTCCATAAAGACCTTTTACATAATCCTTAATCTCTTTTGGTACCATCTTATATCTTTCTCCAGTCAATACATTAAATACCGCTTGAGTTCCAACCATTTGACTAAGTGGCGTAACTAGTGGAGGGAATCCTAAGTCCTCTCTTACTCTTGGAATCTCTTTTAGTACATCTTCATATTTATCAGCAGCTTTTTGTGCTGTAAGTTGAGATACTAAGTTTGATAACATTCCACCAGGTAGTTGATATTCTAAAATGCTTGGCTCAACGAAGTAAGCTTGCATATTTAAAACTTTCTCATCTACATATTTTTTTCTAATTGGTTTGAAGTATTCTGCAATCTCTTTTAAAAGTGTTAAATTTAACTCTGGGTCTCTTTCTCCACCTTCAAAAGTTCTAACCATAGATTCTGTTGCTGGCTGTGCTGTTCCTCCTGCAAAAGTAGATATCCCTGTATCAATAATATCAATTCCAGCATCTACAGCTCTTAGGTATAACATACTTGCTATTCCACTTGTAGCATGAGTATGTAACTCTAAAGGAACATTTAAAACAGACTTTAACTCTTTTACTAGATTGTATCCTGTTTCAGGAAGAAGTATTCCAGCCATATCTTTTATTACAATTGAGTCTGCTCCCATAGCTTCCATCTCTTTAGCTAACTCTTTATAGTACTCTGTTGTATGAACAGGACTTATTGTATAAGCTATTGAAAGTTGGCAATGTCCTCCATATTTTTTAGTTGCTTCAGCAGCAACTTTTAAGTTTCTTGTATCATTAAGTGCATCGAATATTCTGATTATATCGATACCATTTTCAATTGATTTTTTTACAAACTCTTCAACTATATCATCTGCATAGTGTCTGTATCCTAAAAGGTTTTGACCTCTTAAAAGCATTTGTAGTTTTGTTTTTTTAGCTCTTTTCTTGATTTCTCTAAGTCTTTCCCAAGGGTCTTCATTTAAGAATCTAATACAAGCATCAAAAGTGGCTCCTCCCCAAACTTCTAAAGCATGATATCCAACTTCATCCATCTTCTCAACAATTGGAAGGATTTCAGCTGTCGTTAATCTTGTTGCTATTAGAGATTGGTGTCCATCTCTTAGACAAGTTTCCGTTATTTTAACCTTATTTTTCAAAATATCCTCCTCGGCATTCAGTGTCCCGTATTCTGTATACAATTTTATATTTACAATACAGTATACAACATTTTTCATATTTGTCAAATTATTTTTCTATCTTTAATCCTATAAAAAATATAATTTTAGTACAGTGTGACCTACTTTTCCAAAAAAAAATCAGAATTTCTTCTGATTTTTAACTTTCAACCTGCTTTATTAAAAACTCTTTAGCTTCTAGCAAGTGTTTTCTATTAACTTCAATCGCTTCATGCTTTTTTCCACTTTTTATTAATTCTACTATTTTCATATGATCAGCATGTGCACTTAATCTTCTTTCATTATTCTCAGCAGATATCTTTCTAAACTTTTTTAGATATAAGTTCAAATTATTTATTAGATGAATAACTCTTGGTAAATCAGAAATTGCATATAAAATCTTATTAAATTCTGAGAAATATTTAAATACTTCTAAACATTTAACTTCATCATTTACTATTGCATCTGCCTTATATATATTCTCCTCTAATTTTTTAATATCTTCTAAAGTAACTTTTTCAAATAACTCTTCAAATATAACTGTTTCTAAAGCTATTCTTATTTTAACAACCTCTTCAACATCTTTTTTAGTAGTTTTGGGAACTGTTACTCCACCTTTTTCTCTAGCTTCTACAAGCCCTTCTAACTCTAACATTCTAAGAGCTTCTCTAAGGGGTGTTCTGCTTATATTTAATCTTTCAGCATATTCTTCTTCTACTATCCTGCTCCCTTCTTTTATGTTTCCATTTACAATCTCATCTTTTAAATAATCATATACTTGTTCACGGATTGATTTTTTTTTCTTTATAACCATTATATTCCCCTTCTTTTTAACTCGTCGTAAATCACACTAATTTATCCATTCAATTATACTATTCATATATTTAATACAAAAATAATCTTTAGGCTTTATTATATCACAAATAATTTTTTATTACCTATTTTTTTCTATGACGACTAGAGGGTATTCCCAGTTCATCTCTATATTTAGCTATTGTTCTTCTTTGAATCATAACACCTCTCTCACAGAGTTCTTTCAATATTTTTTCATCTGATAAAGGATTTTTTTTATTTTCCAAATCTATAATTTCTAATATTTGATTCTTTATATATTGATTTTTTTCATCTAAAACTATATATTTTTTTAGACTCTCGATTCTACTACCACTTTTTAAAAACTTATCCTTTATAGCTCTTGATATTGTTGATTCATGTAAATCTAATTCGTAAGCAATATCTTTTATTTTTAAGGTTTTTAATGGTGCATTTCTTAATATAAAATCTTTTTGATAATTTAAAATATAATTACTTACTTTTAAAAGTGTTTTTTGTCTTTTTTGAATACTTCTTTCTAATGTTAAAGCTAAATTATAGCTTTGTTTATCATCTGTTCTTACTTTAATTTTTGGGATTTCCTCTTCATTTAAAGTTATTATAATCTCATCAGCTATTATATCTAGATTAATATCTGGTATGATGTATTTCGTTTTTTTATTTACATAGTATCCTCTTGCTGGTTTCGGATTCAAGGTTTTTATTACCTCTATGTATCTTTTTAGAGTAGACATATCAATCTCTCTTTCTAAACAAATTTTATTCAAATTTGTATTGGCTATATCTTCTAAATTTTTTTCAAGAATTTCCTCTATTTTTCTTTCTTTTATTCCTCTGTTTAAAAGTTGTATTTTTAAACAATCGATAAGATCAAAAGCTCCTACTCCAATTGGATCTAACTTTCTTAAAATACTTAAGCTCTCTTTAAAAGCAACACTTTTATATCCCCCATCTTTTCTTAACTCTTCCAAGGAACCATCTAAATAACCACGTTCATCTAAATTATTTATTAAATATTCTAAAATATTTTTTATCTCTTTTGATAAAGTTAAATAACTAATCTGTTCCTCTAAAAAATCTATTAAACTCTCTTCTGAATCCGATATGTTTTCTAAATAGTTTTCTACTTCAGTAGATTTTGATTTTATCTGCTTTGGATAAACTATCTCAATTCCTGGATATTTCTCCTCTTTTTCTTTCAAAAATTCTTTTAATTCTTTCAAACTCATTTTTAATATATCAATAGATAACTTCATCTCTAGAGATAAAGCTATTTTCAAACTTTGATCTAATCCCAATTTAAAATCCATAACTTCCCCTTTCTTATAAAAATAGGTAGAGCTTATTAAACTCTACCCAACTCCATGCTACTATTTTCAAATGTTTTTAAATTTAAACTCTTTTTCAAAATGTACTCTTATATTTTTATTTTTATATTGAATTGGTTTAAATCTCCATTGATTGAGTGCCTTTTCTACTTCCTCTTTAAATCCAAATTTTTGTTCACCTGATAAAAACTCTATATTTTTTACACTACCGTCAACATCTACAAGAAATTTCACCCTAATTATTCCAATACCTTTATAACCTGATTTTTTAGCTCTAATGGGATATTTAGGATCAACCTCTTTTAATATTTCATACTCTATTCCTTCTAAAGAAATTGCAGTAAATACTCCATCTTCCCCTTGTAAAAATCTATTATTATCTTGAAATTCATTATATTGTACCTCTTTTTTAGGCGATTCTATCTTTTTAACTTTGGCTTTTTCTACCTCTTTTATAACTTTTTTTTCTTGTTTTTTTT
>DIXX01000086.1:676-27385 GCA_002428805.1 Cetobacterium sp. UBA6069 | reverse complement strand
TTGTTTTTTTTCTTGTTTTTTTTGTATTATCTTCTCATCGTTTTTTTTAGCTTCACTTTCTATCTCAGATGCAATGTTTTTAGGTTTTGAACTAGCTTCTGTGTTATTACTTATAGCTCTATTATTTCTCACGGATACAACTATATTTTTTTTCTCTTTAAATTTTATCTCTTCCTCTGTAGTGAGAAATAAAAACATACCTACTACTAAAGTATGTAAAACTGCTGATAAAATATAAAATTTATTCATTAAAATTCAGCTCCACTTTATCTATTCCTATATCTTTTAATTTAGCAATAGCTTTAACTACAACTTCATATCTTAAATCTTTATCTGCACTAATTGTTATCTCTTTTACATTCTTAAGTTTCTCAGATAGATTCTCTAACATTATTTCAGTTGAAATTTTATCTACTGAAATATAATATTTTTCATCTTTATCTATAATTAATTCATACTCTAAATTTGAACTCTCTGATATAGCTCCAGATTTTGGAAGCTCCAATTTAAATCCACTATATTTATCAAAAGTTGTAACTAGCATAAAAAATATCAACAATAAAAACACTACATCTATTAGAGGTGTCAAATCTGGAGTAGCTAAACTTCTTTTCTTCGTTCTTCTCTTCATAAATATTACCTCTTTACAATATTTACTATAAATGTTGCTATTTTTTCTACTTCTAAACTCATTTTTTCTATCTTTTTATTAAAAATATTATAAGCTATTATTGATGGAATAGCTATAATTAATCCACCCGCTGTTGTCAATAAAGCCTGTGAAATTCCGCCTGCAATTGCATTAGGATCTCCAGTTCCTGTTACAGCAATTTTTCCAAAAGCCAAAATCATTCCTGTTACAGTTCCTAACAAACCAATCATTGGTGCGGTATAAGCTATTATTCCTAAAATATATGTATTTTTTTCTAAAATATCCATCTCTTCAAGTTCTATCTCTCTCAGCAACTCATCACTATCTTTATAATCTTCCGTTAGGCAATAACGAGTTAAAAATTTAGTTAAAGTTTTTCCAACTACACCTTTCTCTTTTTTTGAAAACTCTATAGCTTCATCATATTTTTTATCTAATAAAAGTTCTTTTATCTCTTTTTTAAACATCAAATCTACCGATGTTTTATTTTTTATAAAACATATTGTTCTCTCTAGTATAATTCCAAGTGAAATCGTTGATAAAAATAATAAAATATATAAAATAGGCCCCCCAGCTTTTAAATAAAATAACATCTAATCTCCTCCGTTTAAAAAATCTATAACTAAAGTATATATTATAGAATTAAAAAGAGCAAGGGATTAGCCTTGCTCACATAAATTAATTTGCTGTTTTATTTGCTTTTAATATCTCATATCTCATTTTCATTTGCTCTGTTTTCATCTCTGCTTGAATATTAGCTTTATCTTTGTTTATTTTTTCTATGTTTGTAAAGTTTGGAGTCTCTTTTGCCATCTCTTTCATCATCGCTAACTTATTCTCTTGTAATTTTATTCTTCCCTCTTGAAGTTTAGGATTCGTTCTCATTTTCTCTCTCATAGCTAATTTTTCTTCGTTTGTTTGGCATTGATTTGTCATCATTTTTCCACCATTACTTCTCATCATTTCAGAAGACATTTTATGCCCGTTATTTCCTTTTGCCATTGCTACTGTTCCTAACCCTAATGCCATCATCGATACCAATAAAAATTTTTTCATTTCTTATACCTCCTAAGTTTTCTTCGCTTTCGTTTACAAAGATATCTTAACAAACTTTTATGGCTAAAATATGGCAACATTTTTATTTTTTTAGTTCATTATAAATTTTTTCTATTTCATCAAAAACTCTATGTGATGCCCTTAAAATCTCGGTTGAGTCTATTACATATATATCTTTATTTTTAAATGCTTTCGTTTCCTCTATAAGTGGAATAGATTTTACAATGCCATCTATATTTTTAATACTTCTTGTTCCTATTATATAATCTGGATTTTCATTTAAAATATATTCTGAAGATATTATCGCTTTTTTTCCTAATTTTGGCTGAATAACCTCTAATCCTAATATCTCTAAAATTTCTACTGGCAATGATTTTTTATCAAAAGATGTTGGTGGTGAGTTAGAATATAAAACTAAAGCTTTTCCATCTAGTTTTAAATTTTTTTTTATATAGCTCTTTTTTTCTTCTAGCTCAAAAATAAGCTTTCTACTTTCCTCTTCTCTTGCTGTAAGCTTTCCTAAAATAGATATATTGTGCAATATATCATCTAAATTTTTATTTATAAATGTTATAGATGGAATATCAAATTTATCGAGCTCACCTTTTACCTCTCCCATTACATTAAAAATTACCAAATCTGGATTAAAAGATAAGATTGTTTCTACTGATGGTTTTGAAATAGGTCCCGCTAAAGCTAAATGCTTTGTCTTTTCTTCTGGCCATATTTTTTTATTATGATTTCCAACTCCTACAATTTTATCCTCAGCATTTATTTTATATAAAATCTCTACTGCACCAAAGTTATATACTAAGATCCGATTGTATTCTTTTAATTTTACTCGCTCTCCCTTATCGCTAACAACCCAATCTCCAACAATCTCTAAAGAAAATACTTTTAACCAACACACAGTAAATAAAAATAAAAATTTTTTCATCTTATTCTCCTTTTTGGTAAAACATAGATTTCATTATCTGCTTCTAATATAACAGGTTTAAAGTTATAAACCTCTTCTAAAATTTTTGACTTTATAACATCTTTTGGCCTTCCTTCAAAAGATATCTCTCCATCTTTTATAAAAATTATCTTATCACAAAATATAGATGCTAAATTTATATCGTGTATTACTATTATTCCAATCAACTTTTTCTGTATTACTCTATCTTTTAAAAGCTCTAAAAATTCTAATGAGTAATTTATGTCTAAAGCTGAAGTAGGTTCATCTAAAAGCAAAACCTCACCCTCCTGAATAAAAGCTCTTCCTAACAAAACTCTTTGAAACTCTCCTCCACTCAATGTTTTTATATCTCGCTCTAAAAAGTCTTCCAATTTTAGAAGATCAACTATCTCTTGAACTAAACTTTCATCTTTTAAATCTAATCCTTTAAAAAAATTTTTTATATGTGGTACTCTTCCTAATTTTAAAGTTTCTAAAACTGTGAAATTGACATCTTGATTTGAACTTTGTGTAATAAAAGCTACTTTTCTTGCGAACTCTCTTCTTGAATACTCATCTGTACTTTTTTTATTTAAGAGTATATCTCCACTAACTCTATTCAAAAATCCCATAATAATTTTTAATAAAGTACTTTTTCCAGAACCATTCGCTCCTAAAATTCCAACTAATTCACCCTCAAAAAATTTATAATCTATATCTTTTAATATCTCTTTTTTACCATAGGAATAGCTTATTTTTTTCAATTCTAAACTCTTCATTTTAAACTCCTTTTCTGCTTTTAAATGCTAAGTATATAAAAAATGGTGCCCCAAATATTGCTGTCACTATACCTATTGGTATCTCCATTGTTGAAGATAATCCTCTCGAAACTGTATCACATAACAATAAAAATATTCCTCCATAAAACATTGAGAGTGGAACTAATTTTATATTACTACTTCCAAATATGATTCTCACTAAATGAGGAATTATTAAACCTACAAATCCTATCATTCCTGAAAAAGCTACTGAAAAGCCAACCATAAATGTTGAAATCATCAAAACTTTATATTTAAATTTTTTTATATCAATACCTAAGCTATGTGCTTCTTCATCTGAAAGTAAAATAATATCTAAGTTATATCGATTTAAATAGAAATATATTAATGAAAATATCAAAGGAAATAAAAGTATTCCTATTTTTTTCCAGTCCCCTCCGCCTAAATATCCCATGGTCCACAAAACAACTCTGAAACTATCCTCTCCAACTAAATACATTGCTAAAGAAATCATAGCTCTTAAAAGTGCTGAAAGTGCTATACCTATTATCAAGAGAGTTGATAATTCAATACCTCCTCTTTTTCCATTTGAAAGTTTAAAAATTATCAAAGAGGTTATAAAAGAAAAAATAGATCCAAAAATACCAAAATAACTTTCTGGTAATCCTAATAAAAAGGCTATTACTGCTCCAAAAGTTCCACTTGCTGATATTCCTATTATATATGGATCTGCCATAGGATTTCTAAAAAGTGTTTGAGTAATAGCACCACTACTTCCTAAAAGCATACCTATTATTATAGCCATAATAATTCTTGGAAACCTTAAGGTCCATAAAACTTTGTAATCTAAAGAGTTTCTATCCCCATTTCCCAAAACAAGATTTATAGCTTTTAAAACTTCAATTTTATAATTTCCTATTAAAAGAGAAACACATATTAAAAATAATAAAATAAAACTCGAAACGATAATTATAACTCTATTTTTATATTGCATTTTTTCCTCCAAACTATTTTATCAAAAAATAAATCCCCCAAATTGATTTGGGGGATTTTTTATTAAAATTTTAAATATGTTAATGGATTCTCTATTTTCCCATTTTTTCTTATTTCAAAATGTAAATGTGGTCCACTAACTCTTCCTGTTGCTCCACTTAAAGCTATATGCTGATTCTGAGAAACTTTCTGCCCTTTTTGAACGTCAATTTTGCTTAAATGTGCATATCTTGTTTCGTAACCATCTGAATGTTTTATTATTATTAGTTTTCCATAACCACTAGCTCTTCCTGCAAAACTCACAACACCATCTCTTGCTGAAACAACCTTTGTTCCTGTTTTTGCTCTTAAATCTATTCCGGCATGATTCAATACTTGCTTTAAAACTGGATGTTTCCTTGAACCAAAACTACTTGTTAGACTCATTGCAACTAAAGGATTAGCAAAGCTTCCCATCGGATTTTGTTTAACATATTGCTGCTTAAAGCTATTTAAATATCTTGAAACTTTTGGTTCTCTTAAAAAGATTTTTGCACCTATTAAAAGTCTATCGATATTATTGTCCTCTTTTATTGTTGTTACATCTACCTCAAATCTTTTTGATAAAGCTTCAAATGTATCTCCTTTTTTTACAGAATAAAAAATACCTTGCTCTGTAGGTATATTTATTTTCTTTCCTATTTGAAGTACTCTTAAATTTTTATCAACATTATTTGCATAGATATAATCACTTTTTATTTTATATTCTTTTGAAAGATCAGAGATTGTATCTCCTTTTTTTATTGTATATTCTATATCTTCTAAAACTATTTTCTCTTCTAAATCAATAGTTTCATCAATAGCTATTAACTCTTTATCTTCTTGTTCTTCCCATTCTTTTGAGATTTGATTCTCAAGTTCCTTATCATCTAAAGCTAAAACTTCTTCAGAAATTCTTGGTAGTTCTATTGCCTCAGGAGAGTTTAAAATCTCAAAATCGGCTTTTTCTTCATTCTCTTTAGAATCAATAGTTACAATCAAATTGCCATTTTGCACTACATCTCCAAGCTCAGGAGTTTCTTTATTTTCTATTGCTATACTTTCCTCTTTAGTCTTAATATTTTTTAATGTAATCTCTCTATAAAAAATTGATGTTACTAAAAAGACTAAAATTCCTAAAAATATCTTTTTTCCTTTTTTCATAATCCACCATTCTTTTCTTTTTATAATTCTATGTAATTTTTTATAGATTTTACCATATTTTTATAAATTAAGTCTAGCTTTTATTTTTTTTGTGTTTTTTTCGAATACTCATACAACTTTTTATATTTTTTTACAAAAAAATAACTATTGGCTTTTGAGTTTTTGGATGTTTAATGACCTCTACCTCTATTCCAAATATCTCATTAATTTTTTCAGAAGTTATAATATTTTCAGGAGTTCCTTCATACTTTATCTCTCCATCTTTCATAGCAAAAATATAATCACAATACCGGCTAGCAATATTTATATCGTGTATTACAGCAACTACAGTTTTATTTAATTTTTTTACTAAATCCATAATCTGATATTGATATCTTATATCTAAATGATTTGTAGGTTCATCCAATAATAAAACTTCGCTCTCCTGAGCTATTGATCTAGCTATTAAAACCCTTTGCATCTCCCCACCAGAAAGAGTTAAAAAACTAGCTTGTTTTAAATGAAGCATTCCTACTTGATTCAATGCATCATCAATATCTTTTTCATTCGAGTTACTAGCAAATAAAGAGCTTCTATTATATCTTCCCATTTCTACTATCTCTTTAACAGAAAAATCAAAATTTATCTTTTGGTTTTGACTAAGTACTGATAATTTTCTTGATAACTCTTTTACTGAATAATCATTAAGTTCTATATCGTCTAAATATACACTATTTTTTTGTGGGATATAGTTACGGTAAACATTTTTCAATAACGTACTTTTCCCACATCCGTTTTCTCCTATAATTCCTATAAACTCTCTTTTTTTTATTTTTAACCTTATATTTTTCAAAATCTCTTTTTCATCTATTTTAAAGTCTAGGTTTTCTATTTTTATCACAAATCTATCCTCCAAAATTATAACTATTTTTTCTTAACATGCTCATAAAAAATGGTGCACCTAACATTGAAGTAATTACTCCAATAGGAATCTCTTGGGTTTTAAAAACTGCTCTTGTCAATGTATCTGTTCCTAACAAAAATACTGCTCCTAAAAGAATTGCTGACGGTATTAATCTTTTATGATTGCTTCCAACAAAACCTCTACAAATATGAGGTATCACTAATCCAACAAACCCAATTACTCCAGTTGCAGATACTATAAATCCTGTTAAAAAAGTAGACACCATAACTATCAAAAACCTTAATCTTTTTACATCCACACCTAAAGTTTCTGCCAACTCATCTCCAGCTATTAAAATATTTAGTTCTCTATACTTTAGTGAAATAAGTCCTATTGATATTAAAAGAACAATAAAAAGAGTTGTCAAACTATCCCATCTTGCACCAGCTAAGCTTCCCGATATCCAAAACATAGCTCCTCTCAACTGAGCTTCATTTTTAGCTGTTGTAACTAAAAAAGTAGTAACTCCCGAAAAAAGCGAAGACACGGCTACCCCTATTAATACAAGTTTTGTACTAGAGTATCCTCCATTTCCAGCTAAATAAAAAACTAAAAATGCTGTCAGTGTTCCAAATATAAAAGCCCCTATCCCTGGAGAAAATCCTATTCCTAGTAATCCTCCTAAAACAATTGATATCACAGCTCCAGTACTAGCTCCAGAGGAGATTCCCAAAATATATGGACTTGCCAATGAGTTTTTTGTCAATGCTTGCATTAGTATTCCAACTAATGACAATCCGCCACCACTTAAAAGAGATAATATGACTCTTGGAACTCTCAAATTCCACACAATCATCTCTGTCGACTTTTTCCACTCGATAGAAAAAATCTCTCTATTCAAACTTTTGTTTATTATAATCTTCCAAACATGCAATGGTGATAGAGAAACACTTCCTACTGTAACAGCTATAGTTCCTAAAATAAATATTAAAGTCACTGAAATTAATATAAGATTTTTGCTCTGCACTCTCACTTTTGCTCCTCACTCAACCCTTCTGAAATTTTTTCAATTCCTTTACTCACTTTTATTCCCGAAGATAGATAACTTAGAGGTATTCTTATAAATCTATCTTTTTTTACAGCTTCAAGCTCTGATATTGGAGAACGATTTTTTAAGAAATCTATCTTTGACTCATAACTTTTATCTCCATAATCTATAACAATTATTGCTAAGGGATTCTCATCTAATATTTTCTCCCAACTTCCAGTTCCAAAACTAAAGCTACTTTTTCTAAAAATATTTTCAGCTCCAGCTATTTCCATCATTGTATTTCCTATTCCATTTCCTCCAATTACAAATGGTGCTGACTCTTGACTATCATAAGCAAATATTTTAATCTTTTTCTTTCCTAAATTTTTTGATTTCACTTCTTCTATCTCTGACTTCATATTTTTTACAACTTGATTTGCATTTTTTTCAAGATTAAATCTTTTTCCAAAATATAAAATATCCTCATAGATATCATCTATATTTGATGTTTTTTGAGATTTTGTAAAAAAAACTTCTACTCCATTTTCTTTTAATTCTTCAATAGTTCCTAGATTTTTAGGTGTTGCTATTGATTGCCATCCTGTTAAAAAAGTTGGATTCAATGAATAAAATAACTCTTTTGTTGGGGCTCCTGCTGCTAAAACAGGAATTTTATTATATTTCTGTTGGAGCTCTGGAAGAATCTCATCATCTAAGAAAGATGTTCCAATCAAATAATCTTCTGCTCCTATAGCCAACAACATCTCAGTTGTAAATTGTGATGTTGATACAACTCTTATAGAATCACTTGAAAAGGTAAGCGTAGTTAGTAATAAAAATAAAAATAATTTTTTCATATTCTTTCTCCTTTGAATAAAAAACGGAAGAGATTATCTCTTCCAAGTTTAATGGCTTGCTTTTCTCCCTCTTGCATATTCAGCTTTTTTTACAAGAATATCTTCAGGTCTTATATTTTCTAAATCTCTAGCCTTTTCAATAAAAATATTTTGAACTCTTTCTATTTCTCCTAATCCTTTTAAGTTTAAAGATACTTCAAACCCATTCTCTTCTAAAGCCTCTTTCCAGTCTTCAGCTATATCATTTTTTGCATGATCTCCAGCAACAAACATAAGAGGCATAAGTGTAACCTTCTCTTTTCCATCTTTCTTTAGCTCTTTAACAACCTTATCTAACCCTGGATATCCCTCCACAGTTCCTACATAAATAGGTTTTTCTAAATCTCTAGCTATATAATCTAACATAGGATATGTTGAGTGTGCTGGATGTTCCGTTCCATGACCTATCATAACGACAGCTTCACTTTTCGATAAATCTCCTATTTCATCTTCTAAAACTTCTAAAAGATGAAAGTAATCTTCTACTGATGTCAAAAGTGGAGTTCCAACTCTTATATCTTCAAATCTATCTGTAAAACTTTCAACTTCTCTTTTTAATGCTTCCATCTCTGTTCCATTTATTATATATGTTGGCTGAAGGATTACATGCTTATATCCCTCCACCAGTAATTTTTCTAAAATTTGAGTTGTATTTAAATTTTCTATTCCTCTTTTAGCTAAAATTCTATTTATTATTCTTGAAGTAAATACTTGATAAAAATCCAATTTTGGAAACTCAGCCTTTATCTTTTTATTTATAACATCTATTGTTTTCTCTCTAGTATCCTCGTGTGTAGTTCCAAAATGAGCAACTACAACCGCTCCTTTTTCTAAGTCCTTATAAAAATCCATCTTCTCTCCTCATATACATTTTTTATAGTAATACAAATTTTTCACCAATAAAAAAACCTCTCTTTTATCAATGAATTTTAAAGAGAAGTCAAATATATCAATATTATGCTTCTCCGTCCTCGCAGAATCTTTAATAATGGCAGGTCTCCTGACTTAGATTCATCCTACTAACAGCCCTTCCCAAAACTTTTCATTTCAGTGGTATTACTGCTTTTGTCCTCTATACAGTGGCGGGACCGTTTGAGATTTACACTCAATTCCCTTTTAATCTATAGAACCATTACTCTTCTTTATATGTAATATTAACACTTTATCGTACAAATTTCAATCAAATTATCTAAAATTTATAACATTATCATCTATTATTTATATTATTTATATCTTAAAGTATTGACTTTTATATATAAAAAAAGTTACTATTAAATTAATAACACACAAAGGAGATAACTCTATGAAAATAACTTCATCTAAATCTTTGTTATATTATTTAAAAAAAGAAAGAAAATTACTACTCTTTTTTCTTTCGATAAGACTAGCAATGACTGCTATAGATATCTACTCTCCTCTTTTAATAAAAAATTTAATTGATGAGGCCTTACCAACTAAAAATATAAATCTACTGCTAAAGTTTTCAATAATTTTAATAGTTTTATATATACTTCGTCTAGCTTTTGCAGTTCATTCTCAAGCTAATGGAAAACTTATGGGAAGTAAAATAAAACAATCCATGAGAAATGACCTTGTGAAGAAATTATTATCTCAACCTGCTGAATTTTTTAAAAAAAATCAAAGTGGTGATCTAATTTCTAGAGTAATAAGTGATTTAGATAGTGTTTCAACACTTTGTCACAGAGGATTAGAAGACTTTATATTTTCAGTTATTACAATTATTGCATCCATTTTCATTATGATTGATTTTGATTTAAAGTTATCTCTAATAACTTTATTTCCTCTTCCACTGACTCTTTTCTTTGTATATAAAGAAAATAAAAAAATGAAGGCTGGACATAGATTGGTACGAAAAAACTCAGGAATACTATCCTCTAATTTTCATGACACTCTAAGAACCATCTCATTTTTAAAAGATAATCATTTAGAAAAATATGCAGAAAATAAATTTCTAGAAAAAAATCAATCTTTATTGAATAGCGAGAAGGAAAATATGATTCCATCTAGTTTAATTGTTTCTGGAGTTACATTCTATTCTAATATAACCCAACTTATAATTATACTCGCAGGTGGATATCTATATATAAAAGATGGTGTTACTATGGGGATTATACTATCTTTCTTATTGCTTGTTGATCGATTTAGATTACGTATTATGAGAATGGTTGGCTTAGTTGATATTTATCAGAAAGGAATATCTGGAGTTAATCGTTTTAATGAGATTATAAATTTAAAAGATAGACCTGACGGTAATTTTGATTTCAACGAGCAGATTAAATCTATCGAATTTAAAGATATAAGCTTCTCTTTTGAAGAAAACAGTATTTTAAAAAACTTTAATCTAAAAATAAATAAAGGCGAAAAAATCGCTTTAGTCGGTGAAAGTGGAATTGGAAAAAGTACTACTGCTTCTCTTTTAAAAAGATCTCTTATTCCAACTGAAGGTAAAATCTTAATCAATGGAATTCCTTTAAACGAAATAACTTTTAAAAGTTATTTAAGCAAATTGGCCATTGTAGATCAAAGTGATTATATAATCAATGGAAGTATGATTGAAAACATTACTCTTGTTAAAGAAAATTTCTCAGATGAAGAGATAAAATTTGCAATCGATAAATCCTATGTATATGAGATTTTTGATAAGTTTTCTCTTGGAAAAGACACTATAATTGGAGAAGGAGGAGTTCATGCTAGCTCTGGACAAAAACAAAAGATTGCCATGGCTAGATTATTCTTAAAAAATCCAGATTTAATTCTCTTAGATGAAGCTACAAATGCACTAGATATCATAAATGAGAAATCTATTTTAAAAAATATAAAAGAGGAATATAGCGATAGAATTCTTATAGCTATAACTCATAGATTAAGTTTACTAGAGGATTTTGATAAAATTTATGTCCTTGGTGAAAATAATATTGTTGAAGAAGGAAGCTTCTCAGAACTTTTGGCTTCAAAAGGAAAATTTTACAAACTTTACAATGGAATCAGATAAAAAAAAGTCACCCAAAGGTGACTTTTTTAATTATTCATCATCAGAAGAGTTTGCTTCACTTCCTGCTTCCATATCTTGATAAACTTCAGTATTTAGATTTCCTAAACTCTTATCAACCATTAATGCATTTGTAACCGATCCGATTACGTTTAACATTGTTCTAGGCATATCGATAATTGGGTCGATTGCTAAAATTGGATTGATTAAAGGGAACATAGCTGCTAAACCAGTACCTGATAAAGCTACTGATGCTGCCATTGTTGCCGTTCCTGGAATTCCTGCGATTCCTAACGAACTGATTGCCACAACTATTATTGACATAACTATTAATGTCATATCCACAGAGTGTCCACTCATATTAGTTACGAATACTATTGTTAATGCTGGGAATATTCCTGCACATCCTTGCATTCCTGCTGTTGTACCAAAACTTGCTACGAAACTTGCAGTTGACTCACTAACACCTAATTTGTTAGTTAATGTTGAAATTGTTACTGGTAAACAACCAACACTTGATCTTGAAGTAAATGCTAAAATCATTAATGAGATACTCTTTTTAACATATGTAAATGGATTTAATCCGAAGAATGCTACTGCTACCATTTGAATAACAAACATAATTGCTGTTGCTAAGTATAAAACTGCTATGAATTTTCCTACTTCTGCTATTGCCCCAATACCTTTTTGTGCAATTGTATTTGCTAAAAGTGGTACTACTGCTAAAGGCATCCATCTAATGATACTCATTGCCATAGATACAATTATCTTTTGAGCTGCATTAATTAAATCAAAGAATGGCTTTACGATATCCATATATTTCTTTGACATTCTTTTTGCTGCTACTCCAACTACTGCTGAGAATATTACTAATCCTACAATGTTTAATTTAACCATTGCTTCAACAGGATTTGAAGGAATTAAAGCTTTTAATGTATCAACTATGTTACTTACTTCTCTAATTTGTCTTCCACCTGTTGTTGCTACTGTTGCTACTGCATCAGATGAAAGTTTTCCAACTTGGAATATATTTCCTAAAAGTAATCCTACACCAACAGAGATAGCTACCATTACTAAAGTAATAACTAAACTTCTCTTTACTAAATCTCCTAGGTTAGCATCCTCTTTCATGTTGATAATAACATGAATAATTGAAACCATTACTAGAGGAATAACTAGCATTCTTATTAAAGATATAAATCCTCCACCAAGTAAACTATACCATAATGTAGTTTCTCTAACGAATACTAACTTCATTGGATCCTCTGGGAATCCTGCTACAATTTGAATTGCTAATCCTAAAATTAAACCGACAACTGTTGCAACCATAACTTTTGCAGAAAAGTTAAATTTTTTCTTTGGTAAGATATTTATTAGGTATAAAATAACTAATAAAGCTACTAAGAAACCAACAGTTTTTAAATCACTAATCATTAAAAATTGTTCAAAAAATACGTTGTTCATTTTTTTCTCCCGTTTCTATATTTAAATTTTTATTGAAGCCTTTTTATTTTGCTACGTTTCCAGCTACGTTCATTACATCCCATGTTCTTGCGAATGGTGGTGCATAACAGAAATCCATCATTCCAATTTCATCTACAGTTAATTTTGAATAGATTGCTGTTGCTAAAGAATCAACTCTTAATACAGCACCTTTCTTTCCTGCTATTTGCCCTCCTAAAAGAACTCTTGTATCTGCATCATATATTAATTTTACAAATATATCCTCTCTACCTGGATAATAGTTTGTTTGATTTTTATCTTTTATGAATACTGTTTTATAATTAATCCCCATTTTTATAGCTTCAGCTTCTGTAATTCCTGTTCTTCCAGCTTCTACTTCCATTACTTTAACTGCTGCCGAACCTAAAGTTCCTTTGAACTCAGTTTCTAATCCAGCTAAGTTTTCTCCAACAACTCTTCCAATTTTATTAGCTGTTGTTGCCAATGGAATATATACATCTTCATTTCTTACTAGATGTGGAACTGTTGCACAATCTCCTGCTGAGTAGATTGAATCAATACTTGTTCTTCCATGGTTATCAATTATTAAAGCACCATTTCCTAACATTTTAATTCCTGTTTCTTTTAAGAAAGCTGTATTTGGTCTAACACCTGTTGAAATAACTACTATATTTGCTGGATATTGACCTTTGTTTGTTTTTACTCCAACAACTTTTCCATTCTCTTCAAGAATCTCTTCTACAACCTCTTCTAAATGTAGCTCTACACCTTCATGAGCTCTGATCTCCTCTTCCATAACATCAGTGATTTCTTTATCAAAACTTTCTAATAAAACTCTATCTCCAAGTTGGATGATTCTTACACTTCTTTTTCCTAAATGCTTTGCAGCTTCAGCAACTTCAAGACCGATATATCCAGCTCCTACGATTACAATCTCTTGATTTTCCTCTTTTAAAATCTCCTCTTTTAGCTCGATTCCATCAGTATAATCTTTTAAAGTGTATACACCTTTTGCTGATAAATTTTTAATAGGAGGCATAATAGCGTGAGCTCCTGTTGCTACCATTAACTTGTCATAGTTGTCTGTGAATATCTCATCAGTCACTAAATTCTTAATAGTTACCTCTTTCTTTTCAACATCTATTCCAATTACTTCATGCTTTATTTTAATATTCATTCCTGCTTCTATAAATTTTTCTACAGGTCTAGCTATCATGTTGTTTGGATCTTCAAAGAAATCTCCTACATAATAAGGTAATCCACATGCTCCCCATGAAACTATCTCTGTCTTTTCATAGATTACTAATTCTGCATTTTTGTTTAATCTGCTTGCTTTTGCCGCAGCTGACATTCCAGCAGCAACTCCACCGATAATTATTATTTTCATTTTTCCTCCTAAAACTTTACTTATAATTAGTTATTTAACATTATTTCTAAAACAACTTCATCTGTTTTTCTTAGTCCCTCTTGAGCTAAAATTTTTACGTTCGCTAGTGTCGCTTCAACATTCTTTCCTACTATTCCTTCACCATATTCAAAGTTTCTCTTTTTCTTAGATAAATAGTATGAATCAAATGCCATCCCTATCGAGCTCGCAATCTTTGTTGCACAAGAACTTTTTGCACCATCACAAAGCATTCCTGATAATGTTGCTAATGTTGTTTCAATCGCCGAATCAATTCTATCTAAAGATAAACCATCTAAGAACGCTAAAGCTCCTGCTACTCCTCCACCTGCACAAACAACACCACAATAAGCAGATAATCTTCCTACATTTGATTTTATATGAATTGTTGTCATATGTGAGAAGAATAGTCCTCTAATTAAATCTTCATGTGATAATCCTTTTTCTTCACAATATTTTATAACTGGTAAAGAAGCTGACATTCCTTGGTTTCCACTTCCACTTGTTGTCATTACAGGCATCGAACATCCATTCATTCTAGCGTCACTTCCTGCACTTGCAAAACTTACGATTTTATTTTTTAAATCTTTACCGTAAACTCCCTCTTGCATTCCCTCATATATTCCTTTACCCATTCCGATTCCATAATCATTTTTTAGTCCTTCATTTGCTATAGCTGAATTGTAAGCTATAACCTTTTCAAAAATCGGAGCGATTAACTCTAAATCTATTGTTTTAGCCAAGTCATGAATTAACTCTACTGTTAAAAACTCTTTATCTGTCATAGCATCCCCTGTAACAACTTCATCACAAGTTCCACCTTTTATTAATTCACCATTTTTTTCTATCTTAACAATATTTGTATGATAATCCTTTATCTCTATAGTTACTGTATCTTCACCTAAAACTCCAGTAGCTCTCATATGAAGTTTTACATCTCCTTCAATTTTAGTAGCTACTACTTTTTTATTGTCTAAATACTCTTTAACTTCATTTAATCTTGATTTATCAATTGTTGATATAACCATTAAATCTTTTTTTGAATCCCCCAATATTGTTCCTAACGCAACTGCTGCTTCAATTCCTACCATTCCTTCTGAATTAGGAATCTTTACACTTTTAACATTTTTTATTAAATTTCCTGAAAGAGCTATTTCAACTTTCTCTGGAACTCCACCTAATATTGTTGTTAATTTACTTCCTATATAAGCTAAAGCTATTGGCTCTGTACACCCTTCTGCTGGAACTATCTCTTCATTTAAAATACTTAAAATTTTATCTATCATTTTACAAAAATCCTCCTTAATTTAAATTTATACTAATATAAGCAATATACAAGTATTATAATAAGCAATTTCTGTTCCAATAGATATATTTTTTAATATTTGTGTTATTTTTTTATTTTTTTTGTATTAGTATTTTTATTTTTTAATTCTACTTAACATAATTTGAAATAGCTTAATTTTGATTTTTTTCATTTTGAAAAATTTTTCATTTTGAAAAAATTTTTTTTCATTTTGAAAAATCAGATGTCATATCTCTGAATTTTTCTATATAACGTTGTTAAACCTATATTCATTTTACTTGCTATTATTTTTTTTCCTTCAGTGTCTTTTCCAAATATTTCTAAAGCTTTTTGAATGTATTTTTTTTCAATATTCTCAAAATCTTCTAAATAGTTATCTTCTTTAGATAAAGAACAATCCTTTTTTAATTCTTTATCTAAATACTTCTCTTCTAATAATTTTTCAGGAATTGTTGATAAACTTAAAATATCACTACCATCAGAAAGGTTGAACATAAACTCTACAACATTTTCTAACTCTCTTATATTTCCTGGCCAAGAATAATTTAAAAACAATCTCTCTACTTCTATATCGATAAAGTTTATATATCTCTCTGTTATTTTATTATATTTTTTTATTAAATTTCTTGTGATAGGAAGAATATCCTCAACCCTTTTTCTTAAGGGTGCTACTTCAAAGGGAATTACTTTTAACCTATAATAAAGATCCTCTCTGAACTTCTTTTCCATTATCTTTTTTTCTAAATCAACATTAGTTGCTGCAATTATTCTAATATCTAATTCTATATCTCTATTTGAGCCAATTCTTGTTACTTTTCTTTCTTGGAGTACTCTTAAAATTTTTGCTTGAAGATAAAGTGGCATATCACCTATTTCATCTAAAAATATAACTCCTCCATTAGCTAATTCAAATTTTCCCATACGTCCATTTTTATCTGCACCAGTAAAAGCTCCTCTTACATATCCAAACAACTCACTCTCTAAAAGAGATTCTGGAATTGCTGCACAATTTATAACTACAAACGGAGCATTTCTTCTGTCACTATGGTAGTGTAAGGCTCTAGCCACAAGCTCTTTTCCAGTTCCACTTTCACCCGTTATCAAAACTGTAGATTTAGATGGTGCTACATGTTTTATTCTTTCTTTTAGTAATTCCGTAAATTCAGACTCTCCAATTATATTTTTTAAAGAAACACTATTAGATGTTTCAACTAATTCTCTGATTCCTTCATTTACTTTATTCATATCATCAAAAATAAAAATCTTTTCATTTCTTCCAAAAGCTTCAAAAGGAAGAATTTTACCTAAAACAAGTAACTCTTTATTTTGAACTTTTAATTTATAAATCTCTTGCTCCATGATAAAATCGTTCTGAGAATCAATAGTAACTTTTTCACCTATAATAGATCTTCCTAAATCTATTTTTTTTAATGCAAAGTTATTTATTGCTGTTATATCTCCTTTTTTATTAAATCTCAAAACACCTTTTTGAATTGTATTCAATATTGTAGAAAGAATATTCTCTCTTTCTGTTTTTTCTAGATTTTCATTATATTCTATAAATCTAACACTTATTAATTCTGCCATCTGCTCTACAAAATCTAAATAATTTTTTAAATTTTCTAAAACTCTTTTTTTCTGTTCTTCATCAAAAGAAACTAAGCTTATTAAACCTATTATTTCACCTTCATACATTATTGGTGTTGATATCTCAAGAACTTCTAAACAACAGCTCTTTTCTGAGCAACCGTTACATATTTCATCCTCTCTTGGATTCAAAATAACAGTAGTTTCTTTTGTTTCTAATGTTTTTTTGTTTGCTCTACCTTTTATTTTTTCACCTATTTTTTGAGGGCCACTTCCTGTTATTCTTATTAAGTTTTTATCACAGATACCTACATCCATAGAAAATAGCTTTGAAATTGTTTTAGCATATTTTTTTAACTCATCCTTTATCACCAATAAGTCAGTTTTCATCTTACTCCCTTTAAACTATACTTTTTTAATATATGTATACTATCAAAAATATTTATAATAGTCAATTTCTAAAAATATAAATCTTGACTTTTTTAATAAAAAATCTAGTATAGATTATATCATATAGTATGTACTTTGAAAAGAGTTCTTTTTAGAAATATATTTGACACAAAATTCAAAAAAAGGACGAGAAAAGATTTTCTCGTCCTTTAATTAAAATGCAGTTACTACTGCTCCTTTATATGTTTTTTCTATAAATTCTTTTACTTTTTCACTTTGTAAAGCTTTAACTAATTTTTGAATATCCTCTCTTTTTTCATCCCCTTCCCTTACTGCTATTAAATTAGCATAAGGAGATTCTTTTCCTTCTATTATTAAAGCTTCTGTTAATGGATTAAGTCCCGCTTCTAAAGCATAATTTCCGTTTACAACTGCCAAATCAACATCCTTCAAAGCTCTTGGAATTTGTGCTGCATCTAAAGATTTAAATTTAAGATTATTTTTGTTTTCTACTATGTCAAATTCAGTTGCTAAAAGATCAGTTGGATCTTTTAATTTTATAACTCCATTATTATGAAGTAAAATTAAAGCTCTTCCTCCGTTTGTTGGATCATTTGGTATTGCTACAACACCACCTTTTTTTAAATTTTCTATTTTATCAACTTTTTTTGAATAAACTCCTAACGGCTCTACATGTACATTTCCTGCTATCACTAACTTCAGATTTTTTTCTTTAGAAAATGTATCTAAATAAGGTTTATGTTGAAAGAAGTTAGCATCTAACTCTTTCGAATCTAAAAGTAAATTTGGTGTTACATAATCTGTTATCTCAATTATATCTAAATCAACATCTTGAGATTTTAAATCATCTTTTACAAACTGTAATAGTTGTGCATGGGGAACAGGTGAAGCTCCAACTTTCAATTTTGCTCCATAACTTACAATTGAACCTACTAATCCTAATAATAAAACTAATTTTTTCATAACTACCTCCCATTTTTTTTCAATCTATTTGATATTAAACTCCCTATTAACTGAATCCCTTGAACTAAAGCAATAATTACTAAAACTGAATATATCATAATATCTAATTTAAAACGATTGTAACCAAATCTTATTGCTAAATCTCCTAAACCTCCACCTCCAATAGCTCCAGCCATTGCAGATAATCCAATTAAATTAATAATTAGCAAAGTTATTCCTTGAATTAAAGATGGTAATGACTCAGGTATAATTACCTTTGTTATTATTGTATAATTATTAGCTCCTAGACTCTCACTTGCTTCTATAACACCTCTGTCTACCTCTAAAACACAGTTCTCTACAATTCTTGCTACAAATGGAGCCGCCGATATTGAAAGTGGTACAATTGCTGCTGTACTCCCTATTGTAGTTCCTATTACAAATCTTGATAACGGAAGTAACAAAATCATAAGAATGATATATGGAAAAGATCTTGTAATATTTATAACTCCATTTAAAAAGCTATTAATTACCTTATTTTCATATATGTGACCTTGTGATGTTATTGCTGCTAAAATTCCACATGGAAAACCTATTATAAGAGAAACAATTGCAGAAAATATAACCATATAGATTGTTTCTATTGTCGCCTGTATTAACATATTAAATACCATTATAAACTACCTCCACCCCTACATCTAAACTTGGAAACCATTCTATAGCTTCATTTTGTTTTTCTAAATCTCCTATTAATTCAACAACTAAATGTCCTACTTGCATTGTTGCTAATAAATCAATTGATCCTCCTAAAACATTTATATCTAAATCAAATTTTCTTACAGCTTTAGATAAGATAGGATCACCAGCTACTGATCCTAAAAACATAAGTTTTATTACTTTATTTCCTGGTTTTTTTATAAACTCAATTTCCTCTTTTTCTTGAGCTGGAATATATGAAATTAACTCTTTTGTAACCTCATTTTGAGGATTTAAAAATATTTCATGAGTTTTACCTATTTCTATAATTTCCCCATTTGACATAACTGCAACTTTATCACAGATTTCTCTAATAACTTCCATTTGATGAGTTATTAAAATTACTGTTAAATCCATTTTTTTCTGTATATCTTTTATTAAAGATAATATAGATTTTGTAGTTTTAGGGTCTAGTGCTGAAGTAGCTTCATCCGATAGAAGAATCTTTGGATTATTTGCTAAAGCTCTCGCTATAGCTACTCTTTGTTTTTGACCTCCAGAAAGTTGAGAGGGATAAAATTCTCCTTTGTCTTCAAGTTCAACTAATCTCAGTAATTCATCAACTCTAGTTTTTATCTCTGATTTTTTCCATCCTGCAACCTCTAAAGAAAAGGCTATATTATCTCTCACGTTTCTAGATTTTAATAGATTAAAATGTTGAAATATCATTCCTATTCTCTTTCTTTTTTCCAATAAATCTTTTTTAGAAAGCTTTGCTATATCTGTTCCTTCAATTTTTATAGAACCGCTATTTAATGCTTCTAAACCATTAAATAATCTTATCAAAGAGGATTTTCCTGCACCACTCAATCCTATTATTCCAAATATTTCCCCCTTTTGAATATTTAAATTTACATTTTTTACAGCATGAAAAT
This sequence comes from Cetobacterium sp. UBA6069, assembly GCA_002428805.1. Taxonomy (GTDB): domain Bacteria; phylum Fusobacteriota; class Fusobacteriia; order Fusobacteriales; family Fusobacteriaceae; genus Cetobacterium_A. The sequence goes on along the minus strand of DIXX01000086.1, from coordinate 7,221 downwards.
TATTGCTATAAATTTTATTAACATTCTCTAATATAATCATAATTTTTAATCCTCCCGTATAAAAAAAACTCCCACCTTAATTATTAAAATTAAGATGAGAGTAAATTAATCAAATTTAGATCTCTCCCATCTTTCTGGAATTAGCACCACACTCATTGGTAGGTTGCTGAAACGTCGACGGGCCAGTCCCTCGGTCTCTCTTGATGGTTTTGAGTAATAATATCTCATTTGAAAAAAAAAGTCAATATTTTTTTAAAATAAAATTTTATTTTTGTTCGTAGTCATATAATCTCTCTCTTGATTCTTTCGTTTATACACGATAAAAATTCATAATGAGGAACTTTTAAATATTTTATACTATCTTCTAAATCATAAAAAATCTCTATAAAATCCCCTTCCTTTACTGATTCATCAACTAAAATAAATGAGCTATCCATGCTGATATGAACTATTTCAAACTTTTTATTATTGATTATAGACATAATACCTTCTCCTCTCTTAGAAAACCCATCTCCATAGCCCAATCTTATTTTTGCTATTTTTTTATTTTCAGTCAAAGTTATTTTTTCTTTTTTCTCGTATCCAATATATTTTAAATCGTTTAAATCTTTTATATCTAATATTTTTCCAATTAACTTAAAAGCTCTTTTTATATTAGGATCATAGTAACCTATTTCTTGAAGTCCAAATAAAATTGTTCCACATCTTATATGTGTACATCCAGCGCCTTCAATTGAAATAACTCCAGCACTATTTTGCATATGTATAATATCGAATCGCTCTTTATCTAACTCTGATAATATATTATTAAACTTTTTCTCAACAATCAACATATCTTCATAATCAGCCGCAAAGACATGAGTACAGATTCCTTTAAATTTTAAATTTTTCTCTAAAATTAATTTTTTTAATTTTGAAAAATCACTTTCTACAACTCCATTTCTTCCAAATCCAAAATCTAATTTTAAATGAAGTTGTTCCGTCGAAATATCACTCTCTAATAAAAAAAGAAGGTCTTTAAAACTATTTATAACCATCTCAACATTTTTATTTTGTTTCAAAAAATTTAAGTCCTCTATCGTTTCTAAAATTAATATATTTACATTTTTTAACTTCAATTCTAAAATTTTTTCTGCTTCACACTCTCTAGCAACAGCAAAATATTTACACCCGTGCTCTGATAGAAGAGATACGATATTTTTTATTCCATGGCCATACGCATTTGCTTTTACTACAGCTATAATCTCTTTATTCCTTAATCTTTTTAGATATTCATAGTTATGAAGAATATTTTTTTTATTCACTTCGATTTTAAAATCTTTAAATCCCATAACCACTCTCCTGTTTTTTCTCATAGTATACTCCAAAAAGAAAAAAAGGTGAAACAAAGTTTCACCTTTTTATATTATCCTAATAATTGATCGTTAAATTTATCTACTTCTGCTAATACATCTTCAGTTGTACTCATAGACATTACTCTCTCTACAAGAGCTTCTGCTGATGCTTTATCCATAGCCATTATGTTTTTCTTTACTTTTGCAACTGATATAGCTGACATTGAGAATGCATCTAATCCCATTCCAAATAGTAAAGCTGTTGCTCTAGCTTCTCCAGCAAACTCTCCACACATAGATATAGAAATTCCACCCTCGTGTGCTCCATCGATAGCTGCTTTTATTGCTGCTAAAACTCCTGGATTATATGTATCGTATAAGTGAGAAATTCTTTCGTTTCCTCTATCTACTGCTAACGTATATTGAGTTAAATCATTTGTTCCAATTGAGAAGAAATCTACTTCTTGTGCAAACCATTTAGCTCTGAATGCTGTTGCAGGAGTTTCAATCATTATTCCTAATTGAATCTCTTCATCGAACTTTATTCCTTCTGCTCTTAATTCTGCTTTACACTCTTCTAATAATTCTTTTGATTTTCTACACTCTTCTATTGAGATTACCATAGGTAACATTATTTTAATATATCCGAAAGCTGATGCTCTTAAAAGTGCTCTGAATTGAGTTTTTAAAATTTCAGGTCTATCTAAACATATTCTTAAAGCTCTCCATCCTAAGAATGGATTTTCCTCATGTGGTAACTCCATATATGGTAAAGATTTATCTCCACCTATATCCATTGTTCTTATTGTTACTGGGAATGGATTTCCATTTTCATCTTTCATAGACTCAGCAACTATTTTATACGCTTCAAATTGCTCATCTTCTGTTGGGAATCTGTCGTTAGCCATAAATAAGAACTCTGTTCTATAAAGACCAATTCCATTAGCTCCGTTTCTTAAAACTCCTGCAACATCTTTTGGAGAACCTATATTTGCCCAAGCTCCTACTGTTACTCCATCTTTTGATGTAGCCGTTTTATCTTTTAATTGCTTTAAAAGTTCTTTTTCTGCTAAATAATTTTCTCTTTTCTTTGTGTATTTTACAACATCTTCTTCTGTTGGATTTAATATAACATCTCCTGTTAATGCATCAACGATTATAGCTGCTTCATTAGAAACTAATGATGTTATATTTCCTGTTCCAACTACTGCTGGAATTTCTAATGATCTAGCCATAATTGAAGAGTGAGCTGTCTTTCCTCCGATATCAGTTATAAATGCTACAACATTTTTTAAATCTAATTGAGCTGTATCTGATGGAGTTAAATCTCTTGCTACAACTATTGAATTAGCCGGTAATGAAGATAAATCTACTATTTCAATTCCAACAATGTTGTATAACCATCTTTTTGCAATATCTCTTAAATCTGCTGCTCTTTCTCTTAAATATTCATCCTCTAAATTTGCTAACATATCACAATATCCGCTGATACCTTGCTCTAATGCATTTTCTGCTGTTATTTTTTCATCTTCGATTAATTCAATAACTTCATCAAATAAATCTTCATCTTCTAATAGTGTTATATGTCCATCAAATATTGCTGCTTTATCCTCACCTAATTGTCTTGCAGTTTTTTCTCTGATTTTTAAAAGTTGTTCTTTAGTTTTATCTCTTCCTTCTATTAACTTTTCTTTTTGAACCTCAACATTTGAGCATTCTCCTTTGTCTATGAAAAGTTCTTCTTCCTTATATAAAAATACTTTTCCAACTGCTACCCCTGGAGATGCGTCTATACCTTTTACAAATTTTCTCATATTTTATCTCTCCCAAAATTTTTTTTTGACAAAAAAAAGGACAGAGTCACCCCCATCCTTCTCACACATCAAACTATCGTACTATGTTATTAGTCCTTTAGATTTTCTAGTAGGTGAGCTAACTTCTCAACTGCTTCGTTCTCATCTTCTCCAGCAGCATGAACTGTTATTTTTGCACCTTTTTTAATTCCTAAAGAAAGTAATTTTAATAAAGATGTTCCCTTTACTTTTTTCCCCTCTTCATTTTCTAATTCGATTTGAGATGTAAATGTTTTTGCTAAACTTACAAATTCGTTACCAGGTCTTGTATGTAGTCCTGTTTCATTCTTAATTTCAACTGTCTTATTTGCCATAATCCTACTCACCTTTCTACATTTATTGTTTATTATTAAATAAAAATATAAAAATTTAAATCTATTATTCTAATATAGAATACTTAATTTTCAAAATTTTGTCAATTTTTATTTTGAATTGTTTTTTTGTCAAAAAATGTTCATTTTTAAGTCTTTAATTGTGTATTTTATGATATTTTAACTCTTTTATACACTCTGGTTTAACATATCTAAGGTTTTGTTAAATCTATTCATTAATAACTCTCTCAATATACTTCTTTATTGTATTAAAATAGATTTTTTTGGATTTTCTTTTCATAGTCAATAAAAAGTTAACATCAATGTTTTCTTCTAAAGAACACAAATTTATTGCTTGTTCCTCTATTTTTAATTTTTCATACTCATCATATTCATCAAAAACCTTTAATATATCTATTGATATGTCTGTTTCATCAATAAGCTCTTTTATGCTATTTATAACTGGTTTTTTCACTGTTTTTCTTGCTTGATTAATCTTTTTCTTACTAATTAATCCTTTCTCTTTAACTATATTATTGAAAAGTGTTAAGTTTTGTTTTGAAACATCTTCTTCTTGACTTAATAGGTTTTTTAGAACACCATTTATATATTGAACTAAAGTTGTTTTTATGTTTGAATTTAAATTTTTATATATAATTTTTAAAACTTCTACTAAAATTATTTCTCCTTCTTCTAAGAAGATTTTTTTTATTTTAGTATCTGTTCTTTTATCCCAAGCTCTTGAAACATATATATTTTTTTTAGCTTTTTGAATATATTTACCAACTTCTTCTGGATAACTAAACTCTTCATCTTTTTGAGGTTGTTTTTTTATTATTTTTCTTTTTATATTTTCAATTGTATTTTCTTTTGTCGATTCTTCTTGTTTTATCTCTTCAACAACTTCTATTACTTCTGCTTCTTCTATCTCTTCAACATTCAATTCTTTTTTATTACTATATTTTTCTCTATCTTTTGAATATGTAATCTCTTTTGGTTTACTTACTTTATTACTTTCAATAAACGAAGAAACATGACACTCTCCATCTTTTTCACTATTAAATTTATAAACAATATAATATGTGTCTTCTTCTTTATCTTGATATGATTCATAGTATTCAACATATCCTAATTCTACCAATACATCATATGCTTTTTCTACTCTTTTCAAAACTTGTTTCATTCTACATAAAACATATGTTTTTGTATCTCCGTTTTTATTGATTCTTTCTGTCGTTTGTTCTGTTTTTAATGGAATAATCGCTGCGATTGTTCTAAGGTTTATTCTATCTTCTTGTTTTTCATATCTAATTTTACTAATATATTTATAAATTCTTCCAGCAATTGGATCTTTAGCTAAAATTTCCATTAAAGCTTTTGAATTATACTTTATATATCTTTTGTCACTAATTTTTTTTCTTATATTTTTATTTAAAGTAACTCTATAATAAATCTTTTTTCCTTTTTTTAATTTTTGATAAGTTAAAAGCTTAAACTCTTCATCTTCAAATTTGTATTTTCCCAACTTTGTATGATTTGACACAATAAATTGATACTCTGTATTTTTTAAATTTTTCAAAGCTTGCTCTACTTTTGTGTAATAGGTTCTATTCATTTTATTTCCTAGAAAATGAACTATAAAATCTGAAATTTCAAATTCTATATACTCATCTTCGTTGTCTAACTCTTTTTTTGCTTCATACGTTGATATTAAATATGTGTATATTTTTTCTTCAAAAATTGAAGGTTGGAATACTTTATCTCTTGAGTCTTTAGCAACCAATGTACAATACATTGTAACTCCTAAATCTTCAAATGAATATTGAAAGTTTACTCTCTTATTTTGTTTTTGTGGAGTAAAAAACGGAAACACTATCATTTCAACAGGTATATTTATAACATTATCTTTTAAATTTAAGAAGTTCCCTGTTTCTTTTATTATAACTTCTCTAACTTCTATGTCTGGTAATTGATTTAATCTAATATCTATCTTGGTTATATCTGTTAAAAGTGACCCTGTTGAAGCTATATTAAAATTCTCAACAACATCTCCTTTTTCCTTTTTCACCTTCTTCTCCATAAAAACCTCTCTATAAATTTTATAATACCAAATATGTATATATACAATAATAATTATATTTAGCGTAATATAATATAGCATTTTTTCTGTATATTAACAATAATATTTTTTTCTTTTTTCATCCCTTTATTTATCTAGTGTTTCAAATAAAAATATTATTTTTTTATAGTAAAATCAATATGTTTTTTTATGTATATAAACAATAATATTTTCTGATTTCTTTAATGCCTTGATTTTACTAAGTTATTATGAATTAAAAATCAATTAATTCTTTTAAAATAAAGCTTTGTCATTATGTCTATTATCAATAATATTTTCTATATTCTTAAACGCCTTGATTTTATTAGGTTTCTTAATTATAGATTTTATAGAACTTCTTTAAAAACAAAGGTTTATAATTATGTATATAAACAATAATATTTATAACTCTTTACAAACCTTTGATTTATCTAGCTTTATATTAATTTGAGCATTCTAGTTACCAATAAAACAAAGCTTTTTGCTTATGTCTATTATCAATAATATTTTTTTTTATATAAACTTAATTAAATCAATGGCTAAACATATGTTTTTTTTTTAACTTAGTCAGTACATATAACATTATACAAAAAACAAAAAACAACTATGCGCGTATAATATAATTTTCATAATTTATTCAAAGAATTTCTTATGATTTAAGATTAAATTTTTATTTATTAGAATTTACTTGACAAAACTCAAAAATTCTTCTAAAATATTTATCTGAAATATAGATATTTTTAGGAGGTGAAAAAATGAAAAGAACTTATCAGCCAAATAACAGAAAATACAAGAAAGATCACGGATTTAGAGCTAGAATGGCAACTAAAAACGGAAGAAAAGTATTAAAGAGAAGAAGAGCAAGAGGAAGACAAGTATTATCAGCATAAAACCCGGTGATCTAAAACACCGGGTTTTTAAAGATTTAAGGACTATTTTAGGGAGTTAA
>DIXX01000086.1:0-351 GCA_002428805.1 Cetobacterium sp. UBA6069 | reverse complement strand
AAAAGATTATTTAGAGAGTATTGTCGTTTAAATGAAGAAAACCTAAATCTTGGTTATGACATAATTTTTGTTGCTAAAAGAACAGCTGGAGAAAAATTTAAAACATTAAGTTTTGAGGAGATGAAAAAAGATCTTGACCGTGTTCTTAAAAATTCTAAACTATGTAAAAAATAGTTTAACTTGTATTTTGAAAAAAATTATCTTAAATTTAATAAGATTTTATCAAAAATATATTTCAATATTTTTGGGGAAAAACTGTATATTCTACCCATCTTGTTCAAAACTCCATGTATCTCTATTGCATCGTACATATATTTTGAACAAGATGGGTAGAATATACAGTTTTTCCCC
>DIXX01000076.1:61934-81334 GCA_002428805.1 Cetobacterium sp. UBA6069 | reverse complement strand
CTAGTAACCCTAATAACTTTTTCATCGTCTCCTCCTAACAAATTATTTTAAACCCTATCTAGGTTTAGAGTTTTATTCCTGAATATTCTATTTATGTTCTGTGTATTTTTTGTGTAATAATCTTTTATTACCATTTTTTTACAAAAGAAAAGGAGCCTCACAGCTCCTAAATTTTATTTTAAAATTTGATCCTTATCATTTGGATCATACTCTATAACTCTACCTAAAGAATCTCCAGGCTCACTATATGGATAATCTTTTACACTTGCAACAACTCCTGAGTTTGGTGACTTATACTCCATAACTACATTTCCAAAAGTATCATATTGAACGAATAAAACATCATCTTTTTTTACTTTATCCATTACTTTTACCTTCGCCTCTACAAAACCACCTTTTTGAGCACGTATACGACTCCATGTATTTCCATAGAAAGTTTCCACTTTTGATTTTACCTCTTGACCATCTAAATAGTTCCAATGAACAAGATTATTTAGCACTCCATCTGTTGCTCTAGCTACAATCTCAGCCTCTTGAGTCTCTGATGAACCTAGTTCAAAAGTAATACTTGGAATACCTAACTGAACAAATGATGTTTCTACTGAGCCTTTCTCTCCATTATCCATTTTAACTATATCAGATCCTGTCAATTGAGCCATCTTTTTTATATCTGAATCTCTAAAATCTGCATATACAAACAATGGAAATTGACTTCCTTTTCCACTTGTATGTAAGTCTATTACTTTATCAGCATTTTTAGATAATAAATTTTCCCAAATTAATGTTGAATATTTTTGATCAACAGCAGTCACTTTTCCAGAATCCATCTGTCTATTCAGATCAGATGTATTTTCTGAATTTCCTGCAAACTTATATCCTCTAGTATTATTCAATAATCCTGGAATATTCATTCCATGAACTATAGTCACTGTCCCTTTAACATTTTTAGGATCTAGTTTCTCTTTAACTTTATATGTAGCTAAAATAGGGTTTAATTCATTTCCATGAACTCCTGAATTTAGAAGAAATTTTCCACCAGTTTTTTCCCCTTTTATAACTGTAACTGGAATATACCAAGGACTACCTAAACTATTTTCAGTTCCTTGGAAAAAAAATTCATAAGTTTTTCCAGCTTCTAAATCACTTACATCTAGATTTGATATTACATCTCTTCCTAAATATTTTCCACCTGTGTACTCTGTTTTAGCTAAACCTAAAGTTGATAACGATAAAAAAGTTAATAATAAAGTTTTTGACATTTTATTGTCCTCCCGATTTTTTAGTATCTACCCCCAAAAGAAAAGGCATACCAAAAAATGGTATGCCTCAGAGAACTTAATTAAAAATCTTAATAAGCGTATTGTTATGGCAGCGTCACAATACTTAATTCACAGGATCACAAGATCATAGCCCTCGGCCTTAGGCTCCCTTTGTGGAAGTGAACTAACCTCTCTTCTATTGTTAGAAGGAGTATACTATAAATTTTATTTTTCTGCAACCACTTTTTTATTTTTTTATTTTTTGAAGGATAATTTATAATCTTATGTAATACTATTTATAGTATATTCATTAGAAAATTAGGAGGAAAAATATGAAAATAAGTATTATTCTAGATTTTATATGTCCATATTGCTTTGTTGGAGAAAAAATTCTTGAAAAAGTGTTAAAAGAAAAAAATATAACTCCTGAATTTAAATTTTTGCCATACGAACTTTGTCCAGAACCAAAGCCACAAGCTGTTGTCAATGAAGCAGGAAAAATTTATTTTGAAAAAAATATTGTTGAGTGGGCAAACTCTGAAAATATTTTAATTAATTTTCCAACGATTAATCCTAAGCCAAGAACAGCCTTAGCTTTTGAAGGCTTATATATCGCTGAAAAATATAATAAAGGAATTGAATATATTCGTGAAGTTTTAGATGCTTATTGGGTTCTAAATCAGGATATTGGTAGTATTGATGTTTTAACAAAAATCGCCAAAAAATTAACTTTACCTGAAGATGAATTTTATAACGCCTTAAATTCAAGAGTATTTAAAGATAAGCACTATAAGTTTAATTTAGAAGTTTCTGATTATGATTTTGATGTGGTTCCAACATTTTATATTGATGATGTTCAATTAGAAAATTTCCCCAGAAAAATTGAAACATGGCTTCAAATTTTAAACTAATAAAAAATGAGAGGAATCCTCTCATTTTTTATTAGTATATTCTATATCCCATAGATATTAATTTTTCTCTTACTTTCTCTTGGTGATTTTTATCGAAACACTCTAAAACAAAACTTGCTTCTTGAGAAGTAATTCCTAAATTTGGGCTATACATTGTCTGATTAACACTTAAAATATTTGCATTCATTTCACAAATTGCTGCAACTACTTTAGCCATTTCTCCAACTTTATCAGATAGCTCTACTGAGAAAGCAAATCTTCTTCCTTCTAGAATTAATGCTTTATTCAATACTCTTTCAACTAGATTTATATCTATATTTCCACCTGATATTACCGCACAAACTTTTTTATTTTCAACTTTTACTTTTCCTGCTAAAATTGCAGCTACTGCTGTAGCTCCAGCTCCTTCAGCAACAACCTTACTTTTTTCCATAAGGAATAATATAGCTTTAGCTATTTCATCTTCTGTTACTGTTATTATCTCATCAACACATTCTTGAACTACCTTGAATGGTTCACATCCAGCTTTTCTAACAGCTATTCCATCTGCAATTGTTGGTTTTGTTGAAATTTCACAAACTTGTTTCATAGCTACAGCTTCCATCATTGATGCAGCATTTGCAGCTTCTATTCCTATCACTTTAGCTGCGGGTCTTAAAGATTTTATAGCTTTAGCTATTCCACCAATAATTCCTCCTCCACCAATTGGTACTAAAACAACATCTACGTCTGGAATATCTTCTAATATTTCTAAACCTATCGTTCCTTGCCCTGCCATTACAAATTTATCATCAAAAGGGTGTAAGAAAGTGGCTCCTGTTTCTTTTTGAATTTCACAAGCTTTTCTATAAGCGTCATCGTAAACTTCGCCTTCTAATATTACCTCTGCTCCATAAGATTTAGTTGCTGCAATTTTCGCTAAAGGTGCTGTTGCAGGCATAACTATTGTTGCTTTTATCCCTGCTGCTGCTGCTCCTAAAGCAACTCCTTGTGCATGATTTCCTGCTGATGAAGCTATAACTCCTGCTGCTCTTTCTTCAACTGAAAGACTAGCTATTTTATTTAAAGCTCCTCTCAGTTTAAAAGATCCTGTCTTTTGTAAATTTTCTAACTTAAAGAAAACAGAGTTTCCTGTCACTTCTTTTAATGTTGGACACTCTACTACAGGTGTTCTTTTTAATGAATCCTTTATAGTTTCATTTGCTTTTAATATATCCTCTAAGGTAAAATTACAATCCACGGTTTAACCCCTCCAAAAAATTCATTATTATACAACTTTTAATAAGTTTATTATATATTTTTAGGACAAGTTTTTCAAGTGTTTTTTAGTTTTTTTGATTCTTAGTGATTTTATATATTGTAAATAGTAGTATTCCTGCACTAATGAACTGAATTGGTGACAATATTTTTTTATTAAATATATAATCAAAAACTATTGAAGATACCGGGAAACAAAGTTCACACATAGTAGCTATATTAGCTCTTATATGTCTAAGTCCTAAATAGTAAAGTAATACTGCTCCACTTCCTGTAGTTAAACCTATAATTACAAATATTAACCACTGATCTGGAGTTGTTTTTAAAAACCATCCTAAATTACCATTAAATATAACTATCGCTCCTGTAATTATTGAAGTAAACAAATATCTTGTGTATAACGCTGTTCTAAACGAAGAATTTGTCAATATTTTTTTCCCAAATACTGTTGAACTTCCAAAAGAAAAGGCTGCTAATATTGCATATAAACTAGCTACCCCAACCTTATCTCCAGCCTCAAAGTGAGGCAGAGTAAATTGGAAAGTCAATAAATATCCACTTACCAACGCTGCTAATGCCCAGAATATAAAATTCTTTCCTACTTTTTCACCCAACAAAATTCTTGCTAAAACAATTGCAAATACTGGTTGTAATTTTTGAAGTAGTGTTACAACTGTAAGATGATTGAAATTTACTAAAAATAGAGCTTTAACTATAGATAAAGTACCTAAAGCTCCTCCAAATAATGCTATTAAAAAATAAAAGAATAAATCCTCTTTATTTAATTTTTTTATATTACCTATCTCTGACTTTCCAAATATTAAGCTCATTCCTAATAATGGAAGTAAATGCAATACAAATACTACGTATGCCACATCTAACTTAAATAATCTTGGTGTTAAAACTATCCCATCAAATCCCCACATAGTTGCAGCTAAACAAATTAGTCCTGCACCTAAGTATTGTTTTTTTATATTAAACACTTTGACCTCCTAGAAAAATAAAGTTGTCTGATTTGTTTCACTCAAAGCTTCAATACAATTAAGTTCTTTCAATTTATCAACTGTCGTTTGAGAGGTTTTTGTTCTTCTTTTTAAATCTTCATAGGAGATGAATCTTCCCAACTCTCTTTCTCTAATAATATTCTCCATAACAGAGGCTCCTAATCCATTTAAGGCCATCAGTGGAACTCTTATTTTCCCATCCTCTATTGTGAATCTATATCCGTGAGATTTATAGACATCTAAATTTAAAAACTCGAATCCTCTCGCATGCATTTCTACTATTATTTCACATACTGCAAGCTGAGCTTTCTTTTTTACATCTAACTTTGGTTCTTTATTTAATTCCTGTATTCTTTCTCTTACACTAGCTAGATCCTTCATAAGTTCAAAATCAAAATCCTCTACTTTTCTGCTTAAATAAGCTGCATAGAAAGCTAATGGATAATGAACTTTAAAGTATGCTATTCTCATTGCCATCATAACATAAGCAACTGCATGGCCTTTAGGGAACATGTACTTTATTCTTCTACATGATTCTATATACCATTCAGGTACTCCATGCTCTTTCATTAAGTCAGAATAATCTTTCCACTGATTTACATTTTTACTCGGTTGACCTTTTCTTACAAACTCCATTATTTTAAATGCTGTTCCTTTTTCAAGACCTTGATCTATTAAGAAGTTCATAATATCATCTCTAACCGATATTATCTGTGATAAAGTTGCTTTTCCTTCTCTTACAAACTCTTGAGCATTGTTTAGCCATACATCTGTACCATGAGAAAGACCTGATATTCTTACAAGCTCTGCGAAAGTTGTTGGCATAGTATCAACTAGCATCTGTCTTACAAACCCTGTTCCAAACTCTGGAACACCGTAAGTTCCTACTACTGAACCGATCTCCTCCTTAGTTACACCTAAAGATTCTGTCCCTGAGAATATCTTTATAGTCTCTGGGTCAGCTAATGGAATATCATAAACATTTACACCTGTATATTCTTGAAGCATCTTTATTGTAGTAGGGTCATCATGACCAAGTATATCTAATTTTACTAATTGTTCATCCATTACGTGATAATCATAATGGGTTGTTGTAGAGTCACTACTTTGATCATTTGCAGGTCTTTGAACTGGACAAAACTCGTATATAGAATTTCCTTGAGGTACAACTATCATTCCACCTGGATGCTGTCCTGTTGTTTTCTTTGCTCCCTCACATTTTTGAGCCATTCTCATAACTTCTGCTCTACCTGAAGTTATATTGTGATCTTCGAAGAATTTCCTTACATAACCCTCAGCATTCTTCTCTGCTAAAGTTGATATAGTTCCGGCTTTAAATACGTTACTCTTTCCAAATAACTCTTCACAATATCTGTGTATTTCTGATTGATACTCTCCTGAGAAGTTAAGATCTATATCTGGAACCTTATCTCCATCAAACCCCATGAAAACTTCAAATGGAATTGAATGCCCATCCTTTTTCAGTCTTTGACCACATTTTGGACAATCTTTATCTGGTAAATCGACTCCAGCTCCTTCTCTTTCAATAAACTCTGAATGCTTACATTCTGGATTTGTACATAAATAATGTGGATATAGAGCATTAACCTCTGTTATTTCCATCATATACGCCACTATTGAAGACCCAACTGATCCTCTTGAACCAACTAAATAACCGTTATCAAGAGATTTTTTTACTAGTTTTTGAGCTGATAAATATAGTACAGAGAATCCATTTCCTATAATAGCTTTCAATTCTCTTTCAATTCTTGCTTCAACATTTTGTGGTAAAGGGTTTCCATAAAGCTCATAAGCTTTAGCATAAGTCATATCTCTTACTATGTTTTCAGCGTTATCTATTTTTGGTGGATAGAAACCACTTGGAATTGGTTGTACTTTTTCAATTTTGTTATTTATCTCATTTGTTGCATGTATAACAATCTCTTTTGCTATATCTTCACCTAAATAACTAAACTCTTCTAAAAGTTCATCTGTGGTTCTAAAGTAGAATCCATTGTCAACTCTATATTGATTCTCTCTAAATACACTTCCACTTCCGTAAAGAAGAATTGATCTTATTTTATGATCCTCTTTCTCAAGATAGTGAACATTTGATGTTCCTGTTACAATTTTGCCACTTTCTTTAGCTAAATCATACATATATCTATTCATCTTTTCTACATCTTTAAATGACGCTATAGCTCCAGTTTCATCGGCATCTAAAAATTCTGAGAAAGCGATTCTTGGCTGTAATTCAACATAGTCATAGAATTCTAAACATCTCTTAACTTTTTCTAAATCATTTCTGAAATACGCTTCTGAAAGTTCTCCACTATTTGCAAAGTGAACTGAAGTTGGGGCTCCTAGTATAAGACCCTCTCTATTTTCATTTAGCACACTCTTTAAAATTCTAGGTTTTTTATTTCCAAAATAATCGATATGAGCTTCTGAAATCAATTTATAAAGATTTTTTAATCCAACTAAATCTTTTACTAAAACCAGAACATTTCTAATATCCTGTTTTCTAAAGTTCAGAGGAAAAGCTCCAGTCATATTTAGTTGATTTGTTACTCCAATCTCTAAATACCTCTCTAAGAAAATTGCAAACATCGCTGCTGTAGCTTGTGAGTCGTCAACAGCTCTATGATGATTTTCTAAAGCTACTTTTAAGAATTTTGTCATTGGTTTTAATCCATATCCTTTTTGATTAGGATATAAATCTCTTGCCATTTGTAACGTATCGATAACTGCTGGATTGTAATCTATATCTAAATATTTTTTTATATCTCTTTTTAAGAATCCCATATCGAACGGTGCATTATGAGCTACCAATGTTGCATCTCCTAAAAATTCCATAAATTTAGGTAATACTTCATCTATTGTTGGCATACCTGCTACTAATGCATCATCTATACCTGTTATCTCTTGAATTTTTTTAGGAATAGGTTTCCCTGGATTTATAAGTTGAGAATATCTATCCACAATTCTTCTTCCTTGAAGTTTTATGGCTCCAATCTCTATAATCTCATTTTTATGTGAGTTAAGACCTAAAGTCTCCAAGTCAAATACAACGTATGTTTCCTCATCTATTAAAACATCCTTTGCATTCTGAACCATTGGCTGACTATCATCAACCATATACATATCACATCCGAAAATAATTTTTATATCTTTTCCTTTAGCTGCTTTATATGCAAATGGGAAAGCATGAACAACACCATAGTCCGTTATAGCAACAGCTTTATGTCCATACTCCAATGCTCTTCCTACTATTCCTTTGACATCCTCTACTCCACACATCTCACTCATCTTAGTGTGAGTGTGTAACTCTACCATTTTTTCTTCAGATAAATCCTGCTTTTTAGATTTTTGTTTATCTAATTTATTTAAAATATTAACCAGTATTATCTCTTCGTTATTTTCAAATGTATCTATCTGTTTTTTTCCACTAATTTTTATATAATCTCCAACTTTTACATCAAAATCTTCTGGACTATTCAAGAAAATTTTTGCAGTTATCGAGTCCTCTCCATCTGTTATTCTTAAAACTTGAAGAATTTTTCCAGTTCTTAGCTCTCTTCCATCAGTCGCAAAAAGTTCACCCTCTATAACTGCGATCTCATTCTCTATAAGCTCTTTAAATTCTGACAATGGCATGCTCGGACTTTTTATATCCTTCTTTTTACTAAATCCACCTCTTCCCATTGGAACAGCTGACTTTATTTCTACTGGTGGTGCAACTATTTTAGGAATATTTTCTTTTTCCTCTTCTTTTGCACTTAAAGTTATTATTTGATTTTCTATATCATTCTCAATATTTTTTATCTCACTATTGAAATCTCCAGAAACAAAGTTAACTTTAAACCCTTTTATTCCATAGTTCTCTAAAAGAGATTGTAATTTTATATCTAAATTTGAACTATACAATGTTTCAACTGCCATCTCATTTTTTAATTCAATATTAACATTATTTTCTTTAATAGAAACTCTATATAGATATAAAAACGATTTTGAAATAGCATTTGTTTTTTTTAACTTTTCAATAACTCTTTCGACAATCTCTAAAAAACTTTCCTTACTTATCTCTTTAGACATATACTCTATTTTAAAGTCTATGTCTAACTCACTTCCAAACTTCTTTTTTAAATTTTCATAAGCCTTATCTAATCCTTTTAAATCTTGTGGAGTAGAAACCACACATATAAGATCCATTTTTTTATTTCTTTCGCTAAAAACGATCTCTGTAATTTCAATATTTTCAATCCCCATCTCTTTAAAAATATTTCTCTGAGGTCTTATTCTAATTTCTCTTCTCAATTAGTTTTCACCTAGTAATCTATCTAAAATAATTGAAACTGCCGATCTAACTGATAGATGGTTATAGTCTGCTGCTCCTCTTATTGGTTCTAAAATGTAATCTGACATATTCATAACCTCATCAATTAATCCCCACCCTGTTCCAAATAGAATTAGATATGGCTGATCATCATTTATCATTTTTTCAGATAAATTTTTATAACTTATTGAGTTTGGGAATGTTTTTGCTGATGTTGTTATTATTAAAGGCTTCTTTCCTTCTTTAGCCTCTATTTCAGCGATACTTCTTTCGATAGATTCATAAACTCTAGTTCTTCCAAAAGCTTCCTCTCTATCTCTGTTATATCCTGTTCCAAACCCATCTTGCCAATAACCTATAATTCTTTCAGTTAATTGCTTTTGAGCATCTACAGATACTATTATATGGTATTGATTTACATCATATGTTCTACATGTTCTTGATATGTCGTGAATATCAAAATTTGTTACTGAAGTACAAACTATGTCCCCTCTTTTATTGTATACTGGTGAGTGAACTAGTCCTAAATATATTGCTTTTCTCATTTCTTTACCTACCCTATTCTCTCTAATTTTTTATAAGTTTCTATTTTATTCAAATATACCTCATTTGCATATTGTAAATAATCTATATTTTTATCAGAAAGCTTCTTTACAACTTTTGCTGGGGATCCAACAATTAAATCCCCCTCCTCTGCTATCAGCTTATCTGTTACTAAACTTCCAGCTCCAACAATACAATTTTTAGGAATTTTAGCTCCGTTTAATAAAATTGATCCCATTCCAATAATAACATTTTCTCCTATTTCACAACCATGTATCACACAGTTGTGACCTATAGTTACATTTTTTCCAATTACTACTGGAAAAGGTGTGTCTCCATGAACTGTTGTGTTATCCTGAATATTTGAATTATCTCCTACTGTAATTTTACTCATATCAGCTCTTAAAACAGCTGAAAACCAGATACTTACATTTTTTCCAGTTTCAACATCTCCAACTATTGTAGCATTTTCAACAATAAGATTATTCTCACCAATTTTTGGAACTAAATCTCCTAATTTATATATCATTTGCTCCACTTCCTTTTATCTCTTTTAAAAGTTTCTTCTCTAGTTTTGAAAACTCACGATTTTTTAATAGTTCGGGCCTTCTTTCTAAAGTTCTTTTTAAGCTTTGCTTTAATCTCCACTCATCTATATTTTTATGATGACCCGACAGAAGAACATCCGGTACTTTCAATCCTTCATGTTCAGCTGGTCTTGTATAATGTGGATAATCTAAAAGTCCATTATAAAAAGAGTCATTTTCATAAGACTCTTTTTTTATAACTCCAGGAATTAATCTTATTATTGAATCTGAAATTACCATTGCAGGTAACTCTCCTCCTGTTAAAACGAAATCTCCTAAGGAAATCTCTAGATCAACTTTACTATCAATAACTCTTTCATCTATCCCTTCATAATGACCCGCTATTATTGTTATCTCTTCTTCTTGAGATAAATCACATGCTAGTTTCTGATTTAATCTAACCCCTTGTGGTGAGGTATAGATTACCTTTCCACCATTTTGCTCTAAAGCTCTAAGTAGTGGTTCAGGCTTCATAACCATTCCTGCTCCACCACCAAAAGGTATATCATCGCACTGCTTATGTTTTCCTTCAGCAAAGTCTCTTATATTAACTATATTTATCTCTACCTGATCTCTCTCCACAGCTCTTTTTACTATACTATGCTCTTTAAACGAATCAAAAAACTCTGGAAATAGTGTTAATATATTTATTCTCACAATATTCTCCTTAGTCTTTCTTTTTTTCTCTCATTCCATCAATTAATGAAACTATAATTTCTCTTTTTTCAAAGTCTATTTTCTTTATGAAAACTTCAACATCAGGAATCATCGTTTCATACTCTTCATCCTCTATAACATAGATATCATGAGCTGCTGTTTCATAAACATCTACAACTTCTCCTATATTTTCTCCATCCTCTGTTATAGCCGTCATTCCTAAAACATCATTTGCTAAAAACTCATCCTCTTCTATTCCTAAGATATCTCTTCTTACTTTTATAACTCCATTTTGAATAGAGTTGGCATCTGTTTTATTTGTTAACTCTTCAAATTCAAGAATCCATTTTTTATCTACCATATTTGATGCTTTTTTTACTGTTAATATTTTTACATCACCTGAAGGTAACTCTACCATTACTTTACTTCCATTTAAAGGCTCTAAATCATCTAAATTTGAAGTTACTTTTATAGCTCCTTTTAAGTGGTGTGTTCCTGAAACTCTTCCAACTGATAATAAATCCATTTTAACTCTCCTTCCAAAATTACTTATTAGTCAACAAACTCAACATTTACATTTAATTTATCTTTTACTCCAGCAGCTTGCATAACACCTCTTATTGAGTTAGCTGTAA
Organism: Cetobacterium sp. UBA6069; assembly: GCA_002428805.1. GTDB lineage: Bacteria > Fusobacteriota > Fusobacteriia > Fusobacteriales > Fusobacteriaceae > Cetobacterium_A. The sequence continues at coordinate 70,145 of DIXX01000076.1, read as the reverse complement.
GTCCATTTTTTCCAATAACTCTTCCCATTTCACCTTGAGCTACACTAACTTTAAATGTCACTGTATCATCTATCAAATCATAACTTATTCTTATTCCCTCTTTTGTTTCAACTAACTCTCCGATTACATAGTTGATTAATTGCTCTAATTTTTCCACGATATATCCTCCTAATTTTTATATTGTCTTATAACTCTCCAGACCAAGGTCCTTCAGAAACTATCTCAGCTTTAACCCATTTTCTATTTAAATCTTCAACAATCATTCTTACATCCTCTTTGAAATCTGTTGTTGATACAATTGATAAATCTCCTGCGTCGGCATTTTTAGTTCTTACTACCCCTACTCCTTCATAAGCTTCCATTATCTTATTGATGAAATCTATATCCTCACGCTTTGTTTTTATTTTAAATTCATAACTATCCATTCTTACTCCTTTTTAAGCTAAAAGGAGGCTTTCAAAAATTAGGTGCCCCCTCTTTTATCAACGCCTCACTTATTAAAAGTTTTATTCTTCTTCAAATACCTCAGCTAAATCTATAAACTGCTCTATAGTTAAATTCTCAGCTCTCTCTGTTTCAGGTATATCTAATTTAGCTAACTTTTCTCTTATAGCATCTTTCGAATACCCTAAAGTTGCTAAGTTGTTTATGATATTTTTCCTTTTGTTAGAGAACGCTGCTTTTACATATTTAAAAAACAGTTCTTCTGAAATTCTACTCTCATATCTTGCATCCTTATAGAACTTTATCGACATAAAAGCTGAATCTACCTTAGGTGGTGGTGTAAAGAATGCTTTTGGAATTGTAAATAGGTATTCCGCTTCTCCATAGTATTCTACAGCTAAAGTTAATACACTTCTCTCTTTTCCTGATTTTGAGCAAACTCTTTCTGCCACTTCCTTTTGTACCATTATAAACATCTCACTGATTCTATCTCTATGATCAATTATTTTATTTATAATTGGTGAAGTTATGTAATAAGGTATGTTTGCAACAACTCTTGCTTTTTCTGTTACCTCTTTTAAATCTACTGTTAAAACGTCTTGCATTATTAGATTAAATTTTGGATTTGATGAATACTTTTTTGTTAAGATTTTTTCTAAATCAGTATCAATCTCTATACAAGTTACTTTCTCAGCACTTTCTAAAAGTAAAGCTGTTAAAGCTCCCTCTCCAGGACCAATCTCAATTATATGCTCATCTTCTTTAACATCTGAAACTTCCATTATTTTATTCAAAACATCGTTTTGATCTGTTAAGAAGTTTTGTCCAAATTTTTTCTTATGTTTAAAGGACATTTTACCTCCTTTTATTTCTATTTATTTTCTAACTACTTTTCCAATATAAGGAAGGTTTCTGTATAACTCATCGTAATCCAGTCCATATCCAACTACAAACTCATCTGGAATCTCAAATCCGATGTATTCTCCAACCATTTCAACTTTTCTTCTGCTTGGCTTATCTAATAAAGAACAAACCTTTAAACTGTTTGGTTGTTTTGTCATTAAGAACTTTTTAACAGATTCTAAAGTTAATCCTGTATCTATTATATCCTCTATAATTAAAACATCTTTACCTGTTAAATCTGCATCAACATCTTTTAAAATCTTTACTACACCTGTACTGTCAGTTCCACCATGGTAACTAGAGACTTTCATGAAATCCATAGCTAAATCCATTTCAACATTTTTTAATAGATCTGCCATGAACATGATTGATCCCTTCAGTAAACCTACGCAAATAAGATCTTTACCTTTGTAATCCTTTTCAATCTCTTTTGCAACTTCTCTTACTCTAACCTGTAAATCCTCTTCAGAAATCATTTTCTCTATTATGTAATCCATTTTTCCCTCCTAAATTTCAAATAATAGTTTACAAAATATTCTATCATTTAAGCTACTATTTATCAAGTAATTATTGATATTTTAGTGCCACTATGATATTATTTTAGAAGTATTTAAAGTATTTTATTATTTAATTTCATAGTACCAATTTAGGAGGAAAAATGAAAAAATATTTAGCATACTTGCTATCTTTTATACTTGTTATTTTTATTTGCTTTTTTAGTTTTAATATATTTTTAAAGATATCTTTCAACAAGAGTTTTTATTCACTACCAAATTTAATTGGTATGAATTTAGAGCAGATTAAAAAAGTTGATTCTATCGAAAAAATTAATGTTACTGTTGCTGGAAGTGATTTTTCTGACCTTCCTGTAGGAACTGTTTTCAAACAAAACCCTTCTCCTGAAAAAACTGTGAAAGAGGGGAGAACTGTTAGAGTTTGGTTAAGCAAAGGTAAAGATAATTATATCATGCCAGATTTTACTAACAAAAACTTAATTGAGGTTTCTGCAAAATTACAAGAGGATGGAGTAAAAATAAGCAAGGTTTCTTACACGTCTTCAAATTTACCATATAATACAGTTTTAGCTACTACTCCTTCTTTAGGACAGAGTACTCAAAAAAACAAGGGTATCTCCCTTCTTTTAAGCAACTCTAACTCTGTAGCCTCTGTAGAAGTTCCTGATACAATTGGCTTCACTTTTGAAGAAGCAACAAATGAATTAATTTCAAAAGGTCTTATCATAGGAACTATTCAAGAAAAAGTAATTCCTGATTTAGAAAAAGGAATTGTTATCGAAACTACAAATATCGGTGAAACTGTTCCAGCTGGAACTATCATTGATATCGTTGTCAGTTATTAACTAAAGGAGTGTGAATTATTATCGAAGGTATTGTTATTAATAAAATTCAAGGATTCTACAACATTGAGAGCAATGGGAAGGAATATCTTTGTAAATTAAGAGGTATTTTAAAAAGATCTGATAAAAGAGAAAATTGTACTGTTGGAGACTATGTAGTTTTTGATGAAGATGGGTTTATCACAGAAGTTAAACCTAGAAAAAATCTTTTAAGAAGACCTTTGGTTGCCAATATTGATTTTGGAGTTATACAATTTGCTGCAAAAGATCCTGCTATAGATTACGAAAAAATAAATATTCTTATTTTAAATAGTCTATATAATAAAATCAACCCGGTTTTAATTATCAACAAAGTTGATTTATTATCTGAAGATGAGTTAAAAGAGATTAAAAACAATTTAGAATATCTTTCTAAAATTGAAATTCCTGTTTTTTATATCTCTACATATGAAAATATTGGTATAGAAGAACTTACAGAATTTTTAAAAGATAGAGTTACTGCTTTTGGAGGTCCTTCTGGAGTTGGAAAATCTAGTATTCTAAATCTTCTACAAGATTCTAGAGAATTAAAAACAGGAGAAACAAGTAAAAGATTGAGAGCTGGTAAACATACTACTAGAGATAGTAGATTACTTACTCTTCCTACTGGTGGATTTGTTATAGATACTCCAGGGTTTTCATCTGTTGATCTTCCTCCTACAGAGGATGCTCAAGAGCTAATATCTCTTTTCCCTGAATTTAATCTAGGAGAAGGATGTAAGTTTAACAACTGTGTTCACATAAATGAACCTCAATGCGGAATAAAAAAAGCTGTTGAAGATGGCATTATTCCAAAAGAAAGGTATGAATTTTTCAAACGTTGTTATGAAAAATCAAAAAATGAAATTTGGAATAGATACAAATAACTATTTAATAAAAGTATTTAAGACTATAAGGGAGTGAATTTAATGATACAAAAAGAAATTAAAATAGCACCATCTATCCTTTCAGCTGATTTTAGCCAACTTGGTAATGAAGTTATAGCTATCGACAAAGCTGGAGCTGACTATGTACATATCGATGTTATGGATGGAATGTTTGTTCCTAACATTACTTTTGGTGCACCTGTTATAAAATCAATTAGAAATAAAACAGAGTTAGTTTTTGATGTTCATCTTATGATTGAAGCACCAGAAAGATACATTGAAGACTTCGTTAAAGCTGGAGCCGATATCATTGTTGTTCATGCTGAAGCTACAACACATCTTCACAGAACAATACAACTTATAAAATCTTTTGGAGTTAAAGCTGGAGTATCTTTAAATCCCGCTACCTCTGTTGAAGCCATTAAATACGTTATTGATGAATTAGATATGGTTTTAGTTATGTCTGTTAATCCTGGTTTTGGAGGACAAAAGTTTATTGAAAATTCAGTTAAAAAAATTGCTGAAATTCGTGAATTAAGTGAAACTGTTGATATTCAAGTTGACGGTGGAATAACTGACGAAACAATCGGAAGATGTATCGATGCTGGTGCAAATATATTTGTTGCTGGATCGTATGTTTTCTCAGGAGATTACAAAGAGAGAATAAAGTCTTTAAAGGAGAGATAATATGAATAATATAAATAAAGTAAACGATGTTTTAGAGAACTTCTATAAGCTTTTCTACGAAACAGAAGATCTTGCATTAAAAAGAGGTATAAAGTGTATCACTCATACTGAGTTACATATAATTGAGGCTATTGGAAAAGAATCTTTAAGTATGAATGAATTATCTGATAGACTTGGAATCACTATGGGAACAGCTACTGTTGCTATTACTAAACTAAGAGAAAAAGGATTTATCGACAGAGTTCGTTCTGATGCTGATAGAAGAAAAGTATATGTTTCTCTTTCTAAAAAAGGAATCGAAGCACTAAACTACCATAACAATTATCACAAGAATATTATTTCTACTATCACAGAAAATATTCCTGAAACTGATTTGAATCACTTTACTGAAACTTTTGAATTAATTTTAAAAAATTTAAAAGATAAAACAGAATACTTTAAGCCACACTCTGTTACTGAGTTTGCCGTAGGATCAATTATTTCTATAACTGAAGTTAAAGGAACTCCTATCGTGCAAGATTATTTCGCTAATAATGGAATTGAACACTATTCTGCTGTAAAAATTATAGAATCAGAAGATAAAGATAAAGTAGCTCTTCAAAAGGAAGATGGTTCTGTTCTTAAGGTAAATCTTTTAGATGCCAAAAATCTTATTGCTATAAAGGTTGAGGAATAATGTTGTATCTTGATGGTATCTCTTTAAATAAAATTAAAGAGGAGTTAGAAGCATCTTTAAAAGGGAAAAGTGTTAACAAAGTAGTTCAAACAAGTTCTTTAGCCGTTACTATAAACTTTGGAAAACTAAAATTTGTTCTCTCTTGTTTCCCTGCACTTTCTCTATGTTACTTAGCAGATAAGAAAGAAGATAACTTACTAGAAGAGAATAGTTCTTTCTCTTTAAATTTAAAAAAGCATATAGTGGGTGCAACTTTACTTTCTATAGCACAAATTGATTTTGATAGAATTTTAGTATTTACTTTTTCAAAATTGAATGAGCTTGGAGAGATTAAAGTTTACAACCTATATTTTGAAATGATGGGAAAACATTCGAATTTAATTTTAACAGATAAAGAAAATAAAGTTCTAGATTCTATAAAACGTTTTTCAATCGAAGAAAATCCAAGTAGAGTTCTTTTTCCTGGAATCGAATACTCTACTCCATCTTTAGAGAAGAAAATGAGTCCATCTACTATTACAAAAGAGATTTTTGAGGCTGAAAAAGAGGCTAAAACTTTATTAAAAAATGTTGAAGGACTTGGTAAATCTCTTTCGAACGCTTTAACTTCTTTCGAAAAGTTAACAGAAGTTTTAAATGACAAAATATCTCCTAAAATATTTTTCAATGAACATGATGAGATTCTTCTAGCTACAGTTTTAAATATTGAACCAAAAGAATATTCAACCGTAAAAACTTACGATAGTTTCAACGAACTAATAAATTTCTATTTAGAAAACAAAAATTTATCTAATACTTTTAAAATTTTAAAAGATAAATTAACTGCCTGTGTAAAAAAAGAGATAAAAAAATCTGAAAAAATTATTATATCTATAAAAAAAGATTTAGAGGATAAAAAAGATTTTGACAGATATAGAGAATTAGGAGATATTTTAGCTGCTTCTCTATACTCTTTAAAAAAAGGTATGTCAGAGGTTGAATTATACGATTTTTATAATGATAAGATGTGTAAAATCCCTCTAAATCCTTTAACAACGCCACAAGTTAACTTAGAAAAAATTTATAAAAAATATAATAAATTAAAAAAAGGTATGGAATTTAATAGTAAAAGACTAATTGAAATCTCTGAAAATTTAAACTATTTCTTAAGTGTGCAAACATTCATTGAAAGTAGTAACTCTAAAGAAAATTTAAAGTTGATTGAAGAGGAACTTTTAAATGGTGGATATTTAAAACTTTCATCTAAAACAAAAAATAAAAAGACACCTAAAAAAATAGTGACTAAAAGTTTTAGCTTTGGTGAAATTAGCATTGATAACATTTTAGTTAGATACGGTAGAAATAATCTTGAAAATGATGCCTTAACAACTAAATATTCAAACAGAGAGGATATTTGGTTCCACTGTAAAGATATGCCTGGAACTCATGCTGTTGTCAATCATTCTGAATTTTTAACAGAGGAGACTATATATAATATCGCTGTTTTTTGTGGTCAACAATCAAAGCTTCCTAAAGGAACTAAATTAACTGTTGATTATACTCCAATAAAATACTTGAATAAACCTAAGGGTGCTAAACCTGGTTTTGTAACATACAAAATATTCAAATCTATAATTGTAACAATATAGACTCGTATTAAATTTATTTCCGGGGTGGTTTATGAAACAAAAATTAATAGCTTTATTCTTCATATTTTATATTACATCTTTAGCTTCTACTTCTTCACTTTATAAGTCGTTAAAACTTAAAGATAAAATGACGTATGATGTTTTTAAAAATGCCGTAAAAGGTGCTTCTAAAATTAAAGGAATTAAATCCCAATATTTAACAGTTATCGATTTTACTAAACCATCTACCGAACCTAGATTCTTTGTTATGGATTTAAAAAAGAAAAAACTTCTTTACTATACGTATGTTTCTCATGGAAAAAATAGCGGAAAAGTTTTAGCTACAAAATTTTCTAATACACCAAACTCTTTCCAAAGTTCGTTGGGATTTTTCGTTACCGATACACAACCTTATTTTGGAAACTTTGGATACTCATTGAGGTTAAAAGGCTTAGAAAATAGATTTAACTCAAATGCATACGATAGAGCTATCGTTATTCACGGAGCAGATTATGCTTCTAAGACATATATCGATCAAATGGGCTTCTTAGGAAGAACTCTAGGATGTCCTGCTATTCCTACAGAGCTCTCGAAAGAGGTTATTGATCTTTTGTCTGATAACTCTATTGTATTCATTGCAGGAAATGACAATAAGTATTTAAAAGAAAGTCGTTTTATAAATTAGTACATAAAAATGGAGAAAATTTCAGATTTTCTCCATTTTTTATTTTTTAGTTTTTATTATTCAATACTGTCCAACCTCTTTTATCCAATTATTTTCAGATTGTAAGAATTTTTCAATATCAATTTCTGCTCCTTTATTTAATGAAAATTTCACTATCCCCTCTTTTATTTTACCATCAGCTTCAATTATAAATTTATGCTCTCGCCCTTTTAATTCAATTACAACTTTTCTATTTTTATTTATTTTTCTATCCTTTTCTCCCGCAACTCTTAATACAACATTTTTACTCTCAGCTTTATTTTTATAGGTATTATTAAAAATCAAAGTATGTTCTTGTCCACTGAAGTATAAAAAATAACTAATCACTACCAAAATAAAGAAAAAAGACCCTAGTCCCAATACTTTTCTCATATTGCCCCTCCTCTTCTTTCTCTTTCCCTTCTCCATTCATGCATAACTAAAACCAAAGCTATTATTCCATAAGATATAAATACTCTAAAATATTCTCCAATTTGTGCCGATCCCATCAACTCTTTTCCTGCAACCGGAGATATTATGAACATTAAATGAAATAAAATTATACCCGTTATTGCATTTGGAATACTTGCTTTTACTGCTGAAGCTCCTCCTATTAAAAGTGCTGCAATTGAAAACATTCCAATTTGCTCATGACTATTATAAGTATTCATTGTTCCAATATTTTGAAGATATATTATCTGCCCAAATCCAGCTAAAACTGTAGATATTACAATAGCTAAAACTCTTGTTTTTTCAACATCTATTCCTGCTGCTCTAGCTATCTCTATGCTTTGACCCACGGCTCTCATATCTTGACCTAATTTTGTTTTTCTAAACCAAACTATAAAAACACATAATAAAACAACAATTAAAAAAGTAAACAGAGGTATTTTTTGACCAAATAAATTTATCTCTAAAATATTATCTAA
>DIXX01000076.1:10918-61655 GCA_002428805.1 Cetobacterium sp. UBA6069 | reverse complement strand
ACAATAAGTTGATATACTCCATTCATAAATAACCCCAATATCATCGAAGTTATCATCTCTTTTCCTTTTGCTTTATTCAAAATATTTCCACTAAAATATCCTAGAAAGATTGCAATTGGTGTTGATAAAATCATAGCTAAAAATACACCTTGATATCCTACAATTCTCCATTCTGTTATAAAAATTAGAGCTATTTGCCCAGCCATAGCACCTAGTACTATTCCAAAATTCAAACCCATTCCAGCTATTATTGGTATCAATAGCGATAGTACTAAAAATAGATTTCTATCTAATCTTAATATCATCTCTTGTAGAAGATAATGTGGTGTTAATTTTGAAATTGGAACTATTAGAATTAAAAAAGCCAATATAAATAATGGCACTATATTTTTTTGTATAAATTTTTGCATTCTATCCATTAATTAGCTCCTCCTTTTCTTGTTAAAGCATAAATTATCATTCCATTAGATATAATAACCCTTATAGTTTCAGACATATCTGTTTTTATAAGTCCACTTATTACAACAGGTGTCATGGTTATCACTCCTTGAAATAGAATTGTTCCCACTAAGACATTTATTATAGTAGCTTTTTTTATCGATGCTCCACCTATCAAAATTGCTGCAATAGCTGGAAATGCCATATAAAATGGTGCCAAGTAAAGTTGAATAAATCCAAAACTTTGCTGATAAACAACTATACCTATAGCTGCTATAAGGGTTGACATTATCACCGAGTTTATTCTTGTCTTATCTATATCAACACCAATCGATTTTGCAAATTTTTCATTTGCACCTACAGCTTTCATAGCCAAACCATTCTTAGTTTTAAAAAACTCTTTAACCAATATTGCTAAAAGTAAAAAAAATAAAATTTCTCCGATGTAACTAGAATTTCCTAAATAAGGAAATATTTTTCCTAAAATTTTACTCCAATACCCTTCTACACTTATTGTTGTTCTAAGTCCCTCTCCACCATAGGCCCAAATCATATCTGGCTTTTTAAAAGGAAGTAATAGCCACATAATACACATAAAAGCAACAGATGAGAAACCTACATAAGTTGCTATCATCATCTCCCCTCCTTTTACTCTATTGAGGATTACTCCATAACCATATCCAAAAAGTATCGATATTGGAACTGAAATCAAAATCGCTCCTAAAAATCCTAACATACCTGTTAATCCCAACTCTATACTTATAACTGCCCCCAATAATCCTGCCTCTATTCCTAGTGGCATTCCAAAGTTTAATCCTGTTCCACCTTGAATCATAGGAATTAATGATAACACTAATATTATATTCATTCCAACTCTTACAAAAGTATCTTGAAAGGCTGATTTTAAATTTACACCTACAAATGGAGCTAGAATATATAATGATAATAAAAATAACGCTATTATTATTCTCGGTAATCCTATTTCACTAATTTTTTTTATCATTTTTTACTCCTCCTTTTACTCCCGTCATCAACTTTCCAAATTTTAATATATCATCATCTGGAGCTAATATACCTGCAATCTCTCCCTCTGTCACAATAGCTACTCTATCACAAACTGATCTCAACTCTTCTAGTTCTGATGAAGCTAAAACAATTGTCATACCACTGTTCTTATTATACTCTTTCAAAGTTTCTAAAACTATTTTTTTAGCTCCTATATCAATACCTCGTGTTGGTTCTGATATAAATAAAAGCTCTGGATTTATTGTAAATGCTTTGGCTAAACATACTTTTTGTTGATTTCCTCCACTCAACTCTCCAACTTTTTGATGCCCCCCGATACATTTAATCTCTAATTTTTCTATATATTCTTTTGCATTCCTCTCAATAGCCTCATTATTTAAACTCTTTAAAAGTCCAAAAACTTTACTTTTTAAAAACTCCTCTTTTATATATATTGAAGGGTATGCTATATTTAAATTAATATTTTCATCTAATATCAATCCAACCTCTTTTCTATCCTCTGAAACAAAGTATAAACCTTTTTCTAAAATAGATTTCGGATTCTTTAGATTTAAAACTTCACCTTTATATCTAATTTCACCACGAGCTTCACACAATCCCATCACACCATTTGCAACTCCAACTTTTCCTTGCCCGGCCATTCCACCAAGACCTAAGATTTCTCCTTTTCTTACTTTTAAATTTAAATTTTTAACTTTTTCTCCTGGCATATTTACCCACAAATTTTTTATATCTAAAATTATCTCCCCTTCGATATCATCTTTTAGCTCTCTCTTTTTCTTCTCTCCAATATCTCGCCCAATCATAAGTTTAGTTATTTCATCTACATCTGTTTTTGAAGTTTCAACTTCACTCATCATAATTCCATCTCTTAATACTATCACTCTATCTGAAACTTCCATTATTTCATCTAATCTATGTGTTATAAAGATTATTGCAATTCCTTCACTTGAAAGTCTCTTCATAGTTTTTAACAGTATCTCTGCTTCTTTTTCTGTCAAAACAGCTGTGGGTTCATCTAAAACTAATAATTTTGTATTTTCTCTTTCGATCTCCCTTGCTATCTCAGTAAATTGCATATGTGCTACCGGCATCTCTTCTACTTTTGTCTCTACATCTAAATCAATTCCTAAGTGAGATATCGCTACCTTAGCTCTCTCCTTATCTTTTTCAAAACTTATTTTACTTATTCTATCTCCAAATATCTCTTTCAAATATGATTTTTCTAAACTCTCTCTATTTAAAACAATATTTTCTGAAGCCTTAAATCCTGGAATTAAAGAAAATTCTTGGTGAACCATTCCTATTCCCGCATTTAAAGCATCAAAAGAACTTTTAAAACTAACTTTTTTTCCCTCTAAAAACATATCTCCATTGTATCCACCTGTTTCTGAAATAACTGACATTCCAAATATTATTTTCATTAACGTGGATTTTCCAGCTCCATTTTCTCCTACTAGTCCTACAATCTCTCCCTCTTTTATTGTAAAGTTTATATCTTTCAACACAATATTCTCTCCAAAACTTTTAGATACACCCTCTATTCTAAGTAACTCCTTTTCCATAATTTCACACTCCCTTATGTTACTTTAACAAAAAATTGACCACTAGATTTAGATACTAGTGGCCAATAGATTCAATTATTTTATTGAAAAATATTTTTCCGGAACTTCTAGCTCTGTCATCTTTAAATAACCTTTTCCTAATACGTAAGTATCTTGATATAGTAAATAGAAATTATCTCTCTCTACTCCTCTAACATCAACATAATTACTTCCATTCCATTCTGCACCTGGAGTATTTTTAGCTAAAGCTGATTTTAAAGCATCAAAATTATCAATTTCAGCTTTCCCTTCAATAACCTCTTTCGCTAAATCAACTAAAGATAGAGTCACAGAGAAATTATACGAATAAGCCCATGTTCCCATTCTTCCTGTTGCTCCTTTATCCGCAACTGATTTCTCAACTTTTTCCAATATTTTTGGCCAGTTACCTTTTTCATCTTCACTAAACTGTATTCCTAAAGCTCCTGGATACCCCATTGTAGGCGAAGGTAGATCAGCTTCAACAAAATATCCACCTAACTCAGCTACTCTCTTTAAAAGTGGTTCTGTGTGTGCATCGTTAGTTGCAAAAAATGCTGTCTTATCTCCATATTTTTGTATCCAGTTAGGCACTTGCTCTAATATATATTGTTGTGCTCCTGCTACACCAACATCACTAACTGGATCTGGAGCTGTCATTTCAATAAACTCTAATCCTAAATCTTCTGCTGCAACTTTCATAATATTTCTTCTTTTTGATAGCAGCTCATAACTCATATGTCTTGGGAAAGATATATGCATAAACTTCTCTGCTCCCATCTCTTTTGCTGCTTTTACTATTAAATATCCTCTAGCTATACTATCAGGATTTACAACTAAATCTGAAACCTCTCCTATCATTTCTGGATCTTCATGTGGTGAGTTTGCTATTAATAATATATCTGACCTTTTCTCTCTTATTCTTCTAAAAGCCTCCACTGTTCCAGGAATAGCTTCTCCTACTACCACGGCTTTCATTTTAGGATCATCTGCTAAACTAACCATTTGAGAAATTGTTGTTTCCATTTCTTGCATAAAGTTATCTGGATATGTCACATGAACAATCTCTCCACCTTTATCAGCTGCTCCATAAAGCTTTATCGCTTCTTCTGCTCCTCTTAACCCATCCTCAGATTGTGATACAGTTCCTGTTATCACTCCTATGTGATAAACCTCTTGTGCTGATGTAACTAAAGAAAATAAAAAACTCATTAAGAAAATAAAAAATTTTTTCATATAACTCTCCCTCCCTATATTTTTTTATTTCTGATAAATATATTTTATTTTTTGTTTTTTTCAAAATATATTTTTATAATGATATTATTTATTTTTTTAATAGTTAGTAGTTATATAGAGTTTATTTTTTTGTATGTACTATTTATTTATCACTCTTGTTCTTATTTTAAGTTTAGAAAAAATAAAAAAACTGCATCACTGCAGTTTTTTCATACACTTTATTTTGCTAAATCATATATTGCTTGAACATATATTTTTAACCAAGTATCTAATTTATCTAATTCTAAATACTCATTTTTTTGATGCATGTTATCCTCTTGATCTTTTAATAAAGCTCCAAATGCAACTCCATTCGTTACGGCCCTTGCATATGTTCCTCCACCTATCGATACTGGCTCAGCATCCATATCTCCAGTTATATTTTTATATATATCCATCAATGTAGTAACTAAGAAACTATCTTTAGGAACATATAATGGATTTTTTTCAGATCTTATAGTCACATTTAAATCCATATTTTTAGCTCTTTTTTCTACTTCTTCTATTACCTGCTCTTTAGTAAATGTAACCGGGTATCTAATGTCAAACCCAAACATTACATTTTTATTTTCACACTCAATCTTTCCAATTGTTAATGTCAATACTCCTGAAGGTTCATCTTCAAAATTAATTCCTAATCCCTCTCCAGAATACTCCATTTTGATATATTCATTAAAGAAGTTAACTAAATTTTTTAATTTTGAATCATCTATCTTTACATTTGTTAAGAAAGAGAATAAAGCTGATATTGCATTATAACCATTTGATGGTCTAGCTCCATGTGATGCTTTTCCTAAAGAAACAACCTCTATTTTCCCATCTTTTTCCACTGCCGATATTTTAAACTCTTTTCCTTCATTATATGTATCTAAATTAGCAAAAATACTCTCCTTCATCGAAAGAGGAAACTCTGCCAAAGCTGAGTCTGGAACTGAATTGAATGCTACTCCACCCTTTATAGAGAAGTTAAGCTCTTCACTATGCTCTTGACTAAGCATTAAATGTAATATTCCTTTTTCTGCATATGTAACTGGGAAAGATGAATCAGGAGTAAAAGCCATAGCTGGTTGAGGCATATTTAACTTACCAAAGTAATGGTTCATGCATCCCCATCCTGTTTCTTCATTTGCTCCTACTATAACTCTAACTTTTCTATTTAATTTTAAACCAGAATCTTTTATAGCTTTTAATGCATATAAAGCTGCTATTGTAGGACCCTTATCATCTAAAACTCCTCTTCCATACATTCTTCCATCTACAATCTTAGCCTCATACGGAGGGTGATCCCAACCTTTTCCTTCAGGAACTACATCCACATGTCCTAAAATTCCTATCATATCCTCATCTGATCCAGTTCCAAAATCTATATGCCCTGCGTAGTTATCGAAGTTTTGAACTTCAAATCCTAACTCTTTTCCTAAGTTAAGCATATGCTCTAATGCCTTTGCTGGTCCCTCACCAAAAGGCATACCTTCTAAGGGTTCCTCTTGAACACTTTTAATTCTAACTGACTCTTGAATCGATTTTACAACCTCTTCTTTGTAATTCAATACTAACTCTTGTAAATTCAATTTTTCCACCTCTCCCGTTAATTCTTTTGCTTTATGTCTACTAGTGTTTCTCTATATTTTGTATAAAAATATCTTACATACTCATACTCGAATGGACTTCCTGTTCCATAGTATCTAAAATTCTTATTTTCCTGTCTTGTATTTATAACACTCACTCCACTTACTCCTGGATGTGTTACATCTACTCCAACTGGATTGTCATAAGGATTAATTTCTGCAACCGTTAATATCCCCGCTGCTTTTCCTGTTGTATCTCTTAAATTAGATGGTCCAAATCCTGGCAATACCAAATATGGGCCATTTCCTATTCCATATTTCGCAAGTGTCAGACCAAAATCCTCGTAAGTTTTGGGTAATTCTAAAGCTGAAGCTACGTCAAATAGACCTAAAACTCCAAATGTTGAGTTTATTCCAAATCTAGCTAGTGTTATTGTAGCCTTTTTTCCCTCAAATTGTAAGAGTGAATTTAAAAAAGTGTTTATCTCTTGAAGATTCCCAAAGAAATTTGACACACCTTTTTGGACAAATTCAGGAGTTATATACTCATAGGTATTTACTGCAGGAATCAAAATATACTTATCTAAATAATAGTTAAAATAATAGACTCTTCTATTTAGAGGTTCTAACGGATCATAAATCTCTATAAATTTAGTTCCATTTATCTCACTATATTCTGTAACCTCTCCATTCCATGTCTCTGGGGTCTGTACAATCTCCTTACCGTCAGATAATTTTAGATACTCTTTCTTTTTTATATAAACTTTTTCATTTATATTTCTTCTCTCAGAGTTTTCATAAGAAACATCCGATTTTTTTTTCAATGATGAACATCCAACAACAAAGAAACAACTTATTATCAACATTACTTTTTTATAGTTCATCCTTAAACACCCCCGTTTTTAAAAACTCTAACATCTTATCGACATTCGTTTGGTAAAACATATTTCCACAATGTCCACCTACAGGATATATTAATGACTTTTCTTTAAATACATCTTTTATAAATTGTTTATCTCTTTCTGCTAAAATAAAATCATCTTCATTTGTTACTGCCACAATTTTAGTTTCTTTTTCTAAATAATTTCTAATTATTCTTAAATCACCATATTTAATCATATCATTAAACTTTAAATCTCCACCTAATATTTTCAAATAATATGGATAAGCTAATTTGTTTAAATAGTCACTAAAGTTAGCAAAATTAATTGCTTCAAAATATGTAAACATACTATCAAATTTTTTAGGTTTCTTTTTAGAGTAAACCTGTGTTCCATTTATTTGATCTACAACATAATTCAAGTCAATTGAAGTTAAATTAAATGCTAAACCAATCAATCGTTCCATCTCTTTATCTGATAACTTTTGCTTTTCAAAAATTGAATATATACTCTCCTCTGTAATTTGTAAATCACTTGGAGATATATTTCTTTTCACAGCTTCCATCACTTCGTCTACTATTTTTGAAATCTCACTCTTATCTTTTATATTTTTTGAAAGCATCTCATCTAAGACCGTAGCTGAATGATATAAATTTATAGCTGGATTTACCATATAGACTCTTTTAAAATTAAAATCTTTTCCTACTGAATCTAAATATGACAAGACTGCTGAGTGAGTTGCTCCCATGCTATATCCCATTAAATAAGTGTCAGTTATCTCTAGATTTTCTTCTAACTTCACTTTATCTAGCATATCACCCATAACATTATATAAATCTAATCCATCTTGAATTAAAACCCCTGGTACCCTACTATTAGATACATTTAGAATAAAATTGGAATTAAAAACCGATGTCACTGTTAAAACATGATATCCTGCATTATAAAATATCTTTTGAAAGTTTTTAGTTCTAGTTGAATTATATGCTGATCCTGTTCCTGATAGCACAAATATTAGTGGGGCTTGGCCTTTTTGTTTACTCAATGAAAATTTAAAGCCTTTATCATACCATAAATTATCAGGTATTTTTTTGCTTCTTTCCATTAAAATTTCATACTCTTTTATTGGAACCTCATTTGGAATGCCCTCTGTCATTATTTTTGAACTTCCTATAATTGTTGCTACATAAGGGTTTTTCATTGGAAACTTATACTCTGCAAAAATCTCAACAGTTAAAATTATCATCAATATAACTTTTAAGAATCCTCTCATTTAAAATCCTCCTTTACTAGTCATTTAAATAATCTTTTTTAGCTCTTCCAACACTCCATTTTCATTATTACTTTTTGCAATAAAGTTTGCGATTTTTTTTATCTCTTCGTGTGCATTATCCATAGCATAACTATATCTACCTTTTTTCAGCATCTCATAATCATTTAAATAATCTCCAAATATCATTGTTTCATCATATGAAACTCCTAATTCTAATTGTAATGCCTCTAACGCAATTCCTTTGTTTGATTCTATATGACTTACATCTAGCCAAATTTCTCCAGACACAACAACTTGACACTCAACCTCATTTTTTAGAAATGGATAAACATGTTCTTCTGTTCCGCTTAAATCACAAAAAGCAATTTTTATAATTTCATCGTGCTTAATGTCTAAAAGATTTTCTACTATCTCTTTTTCTTCGTAATATTTTTCAACTTCTTTTAAAAACTCTGGATTTTTCGATTCTATATACGCTGATTTTTTTCCACAAAGAACAATATCTGTAGTTGGTATTTTTCTTCCAATTTGGACATATTTTTCTATCATTTCTGGTGTTAAAATCCTTGAATATATCTCCTGTTCATTTTGTACAACATAGCTTCCATTTTCAGCAATAAAAACAATTTTATTTTTTATTTTATCAAAGTTTTTTCTTAAATTTTGATATTGTCTTCCACTTGCAACTACAAACTTTATATTTTTCTCTTCCATTTTTTCAAATATATTCCAAAACTCTTCTGAAAACTCTTTTTTATCATTTAAAAAAGTTCCATCCATATCTGTTACAACCAATTTAATCATTTCAAACTCCCCCCAAATTTTATCTATTTTCTAATTTGTTTCTTACATCATATAAAATTATTCCAGTCGCCATTGCAACATTTAATGATTCAGCACTTCCGTATATTGGGATTATTACTTTTTCATCACTCGATTGTATTATATCTTGAGAAACACCATCTCCCTCATTTCCAAAAACGAATGCATTTTTTTCTTCTAATTTCATTTTCGTATATGGAATAGAATCTTTTTCTAACGCTGTTACAATTATTTTATACCCTTTTTCTTTTAAAAATTCTATAACTTCACTTTCAGGAATATAAGAGATATTCATACTTAAAATCGAGCCCATACTACTTCTTACTGTTTTATCATTATAACAATCTACGCTTCCCTTTGTTAATAGAATATCTTTAAACCCCGCAGCATCTGCAACTCTTATTATCGTCCCTAAATTCCCTGGATCAGCTACTTTATTTAAAACAATAATGTTATCTTCTATTTTATCTAATTCATTTATCTTTGAATTATAGCAAATTATCACCCCTTGAGAGTTTTCTTGAGATGTTAACTCTTTAAACAGTTTTTCAGTTAAAATAATTTTTCTACAATCATGGCCTTTTGCCATCTCTAGAATCTCTTCTCCAACCCCTTCTTTAAAAATAATTATCTTTGGTGTTTCTTTAAACTCTAGAAACTTTCTTCCTTCTGCTAAAAATAATCCTTCTGAATCTCTATATTTTTTCGTTTTTAACTTTTTTAAGTTTTTATAAACTTCATTGTCTTTACTTGTTATTATATCCACTTTTCTCTCTCCTAAAATTCCAATATCTTTTACCTAAGATTATACATGAATTTTTTATTATTTTCTAGTTAAATAATCCCCTCTAGTTCATTTCTTACTTGACTATACTTACAAAATATAATACAATTTTCATTGGTTATAAAATTTAAATTTTTAGGGAGGTTTAAGTGAAAAAAATACTAACTTTACTATCTTTAGTTTTTCTACTTCTTTCTTGTGGTAAAGAAAAACAAAAAAATGAAAATGTTCTATATCTTTATGGATGGGCTGACTATATTCCTGCTAAGATTTATGAAGATTTCCAAAAAGAAACTGGTATTAAAGTAATTGAAGATATCTATTCATCAAACGAAGAGATGTTTGCTAAAATCAAAGCTGGAGGAACTGGTTATGATATTTTAACTCCTTCAACTGATTATGCTGAAATTTTAATGAATGACGGAATGATTGAGAAGCTTGATAAAACAAAATTACCATCATTAAAAAATATAGATTCTATGGTTTTTGAAAAACTACAATATTTTGATGCTAATAATGATTATGCATTCCCATTTGCTATGGGGGCTACAACGATAGCTGTTAATACAGAATACGTTAAAGATTTCCCAAGAGATTTTACTATTTACGACAATCCTGAATACAAAGGAAAAATGACTCTACTTGATGATATGAGAGAAGTTATGACATCAGCTCTAGGTACTCTAGGATATCCTCAAACAACAGAGGATGAAGCTGCTATCGCTGCTGCTGCAGAAGTTGTAAAAGGGTGGAAAAAGAACATTGCAAAATTTGACTCTGAATCATTTGGAAAAGGTTTTGCGAATGGAGATTTCTGGGTTGTTCATTGCTACCCTGATAATGTTTTAAATGAATTAACTGAAGAACAATTAGAAAAAACTGAATTTGTTATACCTGAAAAAGGTGGAACAGCGTATATAGATTCATTTGTTATTCCTAAAACTGCTCCTAACAAAGAAGCAGCTTATAAATTCTTAGATTTCATTCAAAGACCTGAGAACTATAAGTTAATTGCTGAACATTTAAGAGTTCCATCTATAAATGTTCCTGCTAGAGAGTTAATAACTGTAGAGCCTTTATATACTATTGAAGATTTATCTCAGACAGAGATTTTAAGAGATATTAAAAATACATTAGATATTCAAAGTAAATACTGGCAAGAAGTTTTAATCGATTAATTTTAAAGCCTAACTTATTTTTAAGTTGGGCTTTTTTTATTTCTTGTAAGGCTCTTATTTATAGTGTATAATTTTAAAAAAGAATAATTTTAGGAGGCAACCTATGAATTTTAATATTAGAAGAAATGACTTAATTGAAATTTTCTCTGAATTTATTAATATCTTAAAAGATAATCCAATCAAACCTATTATTTCAGGTTTAAAAATAGAATCAAATAACGGTAAAGTAACTTTCACAGGAACAAATTTAGATGTTAACTACATTAAGACTATCCATTGTGAAACAATTGAAGATGGTATAGTTATCTTTAAGCCAAATTTAGCTTTAGAGTACATCAAACTTTTAGATGATGAAGTAATATCTCTTTCATCTAAAAACGATATTCTTTCAATTCATCTAGCTGAATTTACATTACTTTATAATGATAACTTCCCTGAAAATTTGAAGTTACCTGTTATAGATGAAATCGCTAAAATCTCTCCACAAGAGTTATACAAAAGTTTAGAAAAAACCAAATTCTCGGTTGCTCCTTCTGCAGAAAATTTAGCTATCAACTGTATAAGAGTACTTTTTAGACAGGACCGTATTTCTTTTGTTTCAACTGATTCATATAGATTGACATACTTAAAAACAGACAACAACGCTCTATTAGATAAAGACTTCTCTATTCCTCTTGAGTCTGTTAACATTTTATGTAAACTTATAAAAGATTTAAATGAAGATATTCTTATTGGAGCTAGCGGGGAGAACTTAATTTTCCTATGGGAAAATACATATTTCTTAACTAAGATAACAACTCTTCCATTCCCAAACTTTGATGCTATTCTTTGTGGAAATAGCTTCAGTAAAGAGATGGAATTTAATTATAATGATTTTAAAAGTGCTCTAAAAAAAGTTTTAACTGTTGCTAGAACAAGTAACGAATCAAAAAATGGTGCTATTTTAGAGTTCAAAGGTAAAAAACTTTCTATTTCAGCATCATCTGGAAAAGCTAAAATTAATCAAAAAGTTGATATGATAAAATTAGGAGATGATTTTAAATGTTCTCTTAATGTTAAATTCCTTTTTGAATTTATTGAAAATTTAAATAAAAATGTTTTTATAAAAGGAAACTCATCTTCAGCAATGTTTGAAATTACAGAAAGAGATAATAGCTCTTACAAATATATTTTAATGCCTCTGGCTTTAAGAGACTAAAAAAATTTAAAGTTAGGTGGTTCTATGATAAAAATTTATAAAAGTCATAATGATATTTTAGAAAAAAAACTCTTTTCAATTTCTGAAACTTTAGAAGTTGAAAAGCTTACTGAAAAAAACACTTGGATTCATCTCTCGAATCCTACTGAAGAAGAAATTAAAGTTGTAACGAATAGTTTTGATATTCCTGAAGAACATATTAGAGCAGCACTGGATGAAGAGGAAAAGGCCCGTTTGGAAATTGATGATGATATTATTCTAGTTATTATTGATGTTCCTATTCACGATGAAAATAACCGTTGTTCTTTTACAACAGTTCCTTTAGGAATTATACTACTTAATGATCATATATTAACTGTTTCAACTGTTAAACTTTCTCTTATTGAAGAGTTTGTTCAAGGAAGAATTAAAAGCTTCTTTACTTTCAAAAAAACTAGATTTATTCTACAAATGCTATTTAGAAATTCTACATATTTCTTACTTTACCTTAAGCAGATTGGTAGAATTAGTGACAATATTGAAAGACAATTAAAAAATAATCTTAGAAATCAGGAACTTATGTTGCTTCTAGAATTAGAAAAAAGTTTGGTTTACTTTACAACTTCTCTAAAATCTAATGAAGCAGTTCTAGAAAGAATGATGAGAACAGAAATAGTTAAAAGATATCCTGATGATTTAGAGTTACTAGAAGATGTAATTATCGAAACGAAACAAGCTATTGAAATGGCAAATGTTTACTCTAGTATTTTGAGTGGTACTAGAGACGCTTTCTCTACAGTTATGTCAAACAACTTAAATATTGTTATGAAAAAGCTTACATCAATAACTATCGTCTTCGCAATCCCTACTGTAGTTTCAGGTTTATGGGGAATGAACGTCGGCGGTGTTCCTTTTGCTAATGACAGCTTTGGTTTCTTATGGGTTGTTTTAGTTGCAGTTGCATGTGGAATTTTCATAACTTGGATTTTATTTAAAAAAGAGTTATTTTAAATTTGAAAAAGCTCCGAACTTTTGAGTTCCGAGCTTTTTATTTTTTATCTTTTTTTTGTATCTATTATCTTTTGTGCTAAGTTATCTTGAAGTTCTTCATATTTTAAGAAATTGTATTCAAATCTTCCTCTGCCTTGTGTTAATGATTTTAAATCTATCGCATATTTCAAAATCTCACTCTCTGGTACTTCAACTGTTAAAAGTTGTTCTGAATAGGCTTTGGGTTCCATTCCTAAAATCTTCCCTCTTCTCTTATTCATATCCCCCATTATATCTCCTATATACTCATCTGGAGCCATTATTTGCATCTTTACTATCGGCTCTAATAAAACACACCTTGCACTTTCCATACCTTTTCTAAATGCTAAAATTGCAGCTTGTTTGAAAGATAGTTCATTAGAATCTACTGGATGATATGAACCATCGTAAAGTGTTGCTTTTATATTTATAACTGGATATCCAGCTAATTTTCCTTTTATTTTTGCTTCTATCAATCCTTTTTCCACTGCTGGAATATAAGTTTTAGGAACAACTCCTCCATGAATTTCATCTTTAAAATCGAACTCATCTATATGAGGCTCAAATTTTATAAATACTTCTCCAAACTGCCCTGCTCCACCGGATTGCTTTTTATGACGCCCTTGAGCTTCAACACTATTTTTGATTGTTTCTCTATAAGAGATTTCTGGTTCTTTTAATAAAGCGTTCACTCCAAATTTATTTTGAAGCTTATTTAAAAGTATATTCAAGTGTTTTTCTCCTTGACCCCCAATAATGAACTCTTTCGTTTCAAAATTTCTTCCAATAGAAAACGAAGGATCTTCATCCATTAATCTTTGAATTGCTCCACTTAATTTATCATCATCATTTTTTTCCTTTGGAACAATTGACATATATAGACAAGGTTTTGGAAAATCTATAGTATTATAGATAATTGGATTTTCCTTATCACATAACGTATCCCCTGTCTGAGCTTCTTGAAGCTTTGTAACAGCCCCAATATCCCCTGCCCTAACCTCATCAGCAGCTATTTGTTTAGCTCCTCTGAAAAACGAGATATTTCCAACTTTAACTTTAATTTTTTTATTTGAAATCAACACTTCATCATCTTTCTTTATTCTTCCTGAATTAACTTTGAATAAAGATATTTTTCCCATATATGAATCAACTATCGTTTTAAAAATAATAGCTGAAAATGGCTCATTTATATCCACTTTTCTCTCTATCTTTTTGTCAGTATTTAAACTATATCCTACTTTTCTTCCTTCATTTACTTCTTGAGGAGTAGGAAGATAGTTATACATTATCTGAAATAGCGTTCTAACTCCTATTCCATTGCTTGCAGATCCTATTATAATTGGAACAATTTCTCCTGATAGAACTCCATCATGCAACCCTTTTCTTATCTCTTCTTCAGTAAATTCTTCTCCTGAAAAATATTTATTTAATAACTTTTCATCAGTTTCTGCAATAGCTTCTAATAGTAGTCCTCTCACTTCTGAAACATCTATATCTTCAGGTATTGGAGCATCTTCACAAGTTTGGCCATTAAATATTCTTCCTTTTAAATCAACAACATTCACAAAGCCTTTAAACTCCTCTTCAAATCCTATCGGAATACAAAACGGTGCAACTTTTTTACCAAACTTTTCCTTCAATTCGTGAAGTAATTTTTGATAATCATGAACTCCTTTGTTCATTTTATTTATAAAAATAACCCTAGGTATTTCTAGTTCTTCTAACATTCTCCATGCTCTTTCTGTTCCAACTTCCACTCCTGCAGCACCATTTATTACCAAAACTGCCCCTCCTGAAACCGCTAAAGCAGAAGATACTTCTCCTGTAAAATCTGAATATCCGGGTGTATCTAATATGTTATATTTATGCCCTAAATATTCTAAGGGTATAATTGATGTATTGATTGAAAACCCTTGTTTTATCTCCTCTTTATCAAAATCTGATATACTGTTTCCAGAGTCTACACTTCCTATTTTAGAGGTTGTATTAGATATGTATAGCATGGCCTCCACTAAACTACTTTTTCCACTTCCACGATGCCCTAACAGAGTTATATTCCTTATTTCACTCATTTCATAACTAATCATAATTGTTCCTCCTATTTTTTAAGAGATTTTTTACATTAGTACTTATATAGCTAATATTTATCAATAAGTCAATAGGAATTCTAAAAGAAATAAAAAAAACCGAGATTTCTCCCGGTTTTACAAAGAACTATTAGTTCATTTTGTCTACTAAAGACTTTCCTGCTTTGAACTTTACAGTTTTCTTAGCTTCTATTTTAATCTCTTCTCCAGTTTTAGGATTTCTTCCTGTTCTTTCTGGTCTTTCAACTACTTCAAATTTTCCCCATCCGATGAAGTTGATTTCTTCTCCAGCTTGTAAAGTTTCCTCTATTGTAACTAGAACTGAATCTAATTTTCTTTCTGCTTCAGCTTTTGAAGAGAATACACCTTTCTCAAATAATACTTTCGCAAACTCTTTTTTTGTCATTATATTTTCCTCCTAAAATGCTTCATTATTGTAATTAAGTACAGTCATTTATATCATATAAACCAATTAATTTCAAATGTTTTTTAGGTTTTTTTGGATTTTTTTGATATTTTGTTATATAATCAATTTATACTAAAGATAAGGAGGTTCTTTTTAACGATGAAAAAAATACTTTTTTTGATTTTCACCCTTGTTTTATCTTCGTGCACATCGCTAAAATACAGCGTAAATTCGTCTAAATACAAGTCAAAATCATACAATGAAAGAGTTCGATTTGTCATTTTGCATTACACTGCTTTAAACGATGAGCGTTCTATCACGGCTTTAACGAAAAATAATGTCAGTTCACACTATTTAGTTACGCAAAAACGAGAGGATCCTGTCTATTCTTTAGTCCCAGATACTAAAAGAGCTTGGCATGCCGGAGCAAGTTCTTTCGACGGTTACAAAAATCTAAACGATAATTCAATAGGTATTGAAATTTCTAACTTAGGTTATTCTAACGCCAGCAAACAAAAAACTTCGAACTTAAAAGAGGGCATAGTTGATATCACAATGTTTTATCCGTACAACGATGCTCAAATTTTCAAAATCGGAATGTTACTTAAAGAGCTTACTGCAAAGTATAAAATCAATCCTAAATATATTTTAGGACATTCTGATATTGCGCCCACAAGAAAGTTCGATCCAGGTCCTAAATTTCCTTGGAAACATCTTTATGATAAGTATGGAGTAGGTGCTTGGTATAACTCAAAAGATTTTAATCACTATTATTCACAGAAACTTTTTGAGTCATATTCAGTTAGAGCACTGAAAAAAGAACTTGAAAAATATGGATACACTGTAAACTCTACTGACGTGTGGGATTTAGAAAGTAAAAAAGTTATCGCTGCATTCCAAATGCACTTTAGACCTAGAAAAGTGGATGGTGTTTTTGATTTAGAAACCTTTGCTATTTTAAAGGCTCTAAACAGAAAGTATAAATAATTTATTGACAAAACAAGAAAATGTGTTTTATAATCAAGTCAACAATATTAAAATATGATAGATAAACTTCAGGGCAGGGTGAGCTAATTTTGGCAATTCCCGACCGGCGGTTATAGTCCGCGAAACCTTCGGGTTTGATTTGGTGAAACTCCAAAACCGACAGTATAGTCTGGATGGAAGAAGTGTTTTTTTTATGCACAATTTTTCTAAACTATCGCTTTTTAGCCCGAAGTCTATCTTCGGTTTTTTTTTATAAAAAATTTGAGGAGGACTAAAATGGTAAAAATTTATGAGGGTAATTTTGTAGGAGAAAATTTAAAGGTGGGTATCGTTTGTGGTAGATTCAATGAATTTATTGTTTCAAAGCTTTTAGGGGGAGCTGTTGATGCTCTTAAAAGACATTCAGTTAGTGAAGAGAATATTCACGTTTCTTGGGTACCTGGAGCTTTTGAAATTCCTCTTATCGCAAAAAAAATGGTTGAAACTAATAAGTTTGATGTCGTAATAACTCTTGGTGCTGTTATCAGAGGAGCTACACCACATTTTGATTATGTTTGTTCAGAGGTTTCAAAAGGAGTTGCATCTGTATCTTTAGACTCTGGAATCCCTGTTATTTTTGGTGTCCTAACAGTTAACTCGATTGAAGAGGCGATTGAAAGAGCAGGAACTAAAGCTGGAAATAAAGGATTTGATGCTGCAATCTCCGCTATAGAAACTGTTAATCTTATAAGAACTATATCTGAGGCGTAATTATGATGCATGAGTACTTTATGAAAATAGCTATTGAAGAAGCTAAAAAAGGGTTTGGAGCTGTTAATCCAAACCCACTTGTTGGAGCTGTTCTTGTTAAAGATGGTAAGATTCTATCAAAGGGATTTCATCAAATTTATGGAGGTCCCCACGCTGAAGTTAATGCTATTTCAAACTCACTTATTACTGAAGATACAACTCTTTACGTCACACTAGAGCCTTGTTCACACTTTGGAAAAACACCACCGTGTACTGAACTTATTATAAACTCTAAAATAAAAAAATGCGTTGTTGCTACTTTAGACCCCAATCCACTTGTAAGTGGACAAGGAATAAAACAACTTAAAGATGCTGGGATTGAGGTTATCGTTGGAGTTTTGGAAAATGAAGCTATAAATTTAAATAGAGTTTTCTTTAAGTTTATTAAACAAAAAATTCCATATATATTTTTAAAGGTTGGTATTACTCTTGATGGAAAAATAGCTACTCAAAACTACTCATCACAGTGGATTACTAATTCTTTAGCTAGAGAAAAAGTTGAAAAATACAGAAACTTCTTTTCTGGAATTTTAGTTGGAGCGAATACTATCGTTCAAGACAACCCTTCACTGAGATGTAAAATTTCTGGAAATAGAGATCCATATAGATTAATTTTAGATAAAAATTTAATTATTGATGAAAAATACAAAGTTATTCAAGATAATTCTGATAAAAAAACATTTATCATAACTCATGAAAAAAATAGCAATAAAGATATTTTTCATAAACTTGAAGAAGAATTTTTTATTAAGTTTATAACATTTTCAGACAATGAAAACTTAGAGAATATTTTTAAAAAAATAGGCTCATACAATATTGATTCTATTCTTGTTGAAGGTGGAAGTGCAGTTATTAGCTCACTCTTCAAAGAAGATATGTTTGATGGAGGCGAAATTATGATTGCCCCTAAAATTTTAGGAGATAACTCGGCAATTCCTTTTACAAATGGATTTTCACCTCTAAATATAGATAACGGTATCAACTTAAGAAATATTAAAATCAACCTTTACAATAACAATGTCGGATTTGAGTTTTATAAGGAGGAAGGATGTTTACCGGTTTAGTTGAAGAGCTTGGAAAAATAATATCTATCGATAAAACCTCTGCAGGAGCTAATATAACTATTGCTTGTAAAAAAGTTTTAGTCGGTGCAAATCTTGGCGATAGTATCGCTACAAATGGAGTTTGTTTAACCGTTGTAGAGATAACTTCAAACTCTTTTACTGCAAATGTTATGAATGAATCCCTTAGAGTTTCTGGTTTAAAAGATCTTAAAATTGGGTCGCTTGTTAACTTAGAAAAATCTCTAACTTTACAATCATATTTAGGAGGGCATCTAGTCACTGGTGATGTAGATTGTACAGGGAAAATTATCGATATAAGTAGTGATGGATTTTCAAAAGTATATACAATACAAATTCCTAAAGAGTTTATGAAATATGTTGTTTATAAAGGAAGAATAACTTTAGATGGGGCTAGTTTAACTGTATCTTCTCTAACTGATACCTCATTTACAGTTTCTTTAATCCCACACACTCAACTATCTATTACTCTTGGATTTAAAAGCGTTGGTCAAAATATAAATGTTGAAACAGATCTTATTGCAAAACACCTTGAAAAACTACTCCTGAGCAGAGAAAAGGATAACGAAAAAACAAAATCAAATATTTCTAAAAGCTTTTTAGCTGAAAATGGATTTTTCTAAGTATTTAAGGAGGAGAAAATTATGTTTAATAAAATAGAAGATGCAATTGACGATTTAAAAAATGGAAAACTTATTGTCGTTGTAGACAACGAGGATAGAGAAAACGAAGGAGACCTTGTTGGTCTTGGAGATATCATCTCTAAAGAAAATATTAATTTTATGATTAAGTATGGAAGAGGTCTAGTTTGTGTTCCTATCGAAGAAAAAAGAGCTATCGAACTAGATTTACTTCCGATGGTACATAACAATAGCGATTCACACGGAACAGCATTTACAGTTTCTGTTGATTCTCTTAAAGGAACTACTACTGGCATCTCTGTTGAAGATAGATATAATACAATCAGAGATCTTGCTTTTAACTCTACTTCTGGAAAAGACTTTAAAAAACCTGGTCATATATTCCCTCTAGTAGCTAAAAATGGCGGTGTAATAGAAAGACCTGGCCATACTGAAGCTGCGGTTGATTTGGCTAAAATGGCTGGTTTTAATGGGTGTGGTGTTATCTGTGAAATAATAAAAGAAGATGGAGAGATGGCTAGGGTTCCTGATTTAATAAAATTCTGTGAAACTCACGATTTAAAAATGATTACTATCGAAGATTTAATTCAATATAAAAAAACGAACGAACTTCAAACTGAACTTGTTTGTGAAGCACCACTTCCAACAAAGCACGGCACTTTTAGACTCGTTGGATTTTCTAATAGTATTGATTTTAAAGAACATGTAGCTCTTGTTTATGGAGATATAAAAGGAAAAGATGATGTTCTTATCCGTGTTCATTCTGAGTGTCTGACAGGTGATGCTTTTGGCTCTTTAAAATGTGATTGTGGTAGCCAACTTGATCAGTCTCTTCAAAATATTGTTGAACATGGTTCTGGCGCTCTACTTTATATGAGACAAGAAGGAAGAGGGATTGGATTACTTAACAAAATAAAGGCCTACGAGCTTCAAGCTCAAGGTAAAGATACTGTTGAAGCTAATACTTTGTTAGGATTTGCTCCAGACCTTAGAGATTTTGCTGTTGCAGCCCAAATGATTAAATTATTAGATATTAAAAGTATAAATCTTATGACAAATAATCCTAAAAAAATTGATGATTTAGAAAAATATGGAATTAAAATTAGTAATAGAACTCAAATTGAGTTTCCATCTAACTCTTGTAATTCAAATTACCTAAAAACTAAAAGAGAAAAAATGAATCATCTTTTCAAAATAAATTAAAAATTTTTATAACAAAAAAAGGCTTGAAATTACTTCAAGCCTTAATCTTTTAAATCCTCTAATACCATTAAATAATAATCTATATCCCGTAAAAGATTCTCTTTATCTTTTTTAGAAAAATCTTTCCCAGAAATCCTAGTTTTTAACTCTTTAAATTGATCTTCTAACTCTTTTCTATCTCTCTCTTTTATTGGCTTAGATACTAAATTATAAAAGTCATTTTGATAACTTCTATAATCTCCTCTTAAACCCACAGAAAAGCATCCAGTAAAAAGTAGTCCTATACTTAAAATTAGCAAATTTTTCATATTTTTTACTTCCCTTTTTTTGTTTCATCTGTAAAAAATTTCAAAAAATTATATATATCTTTAGATATATAATCCCAAGTGTGATATTCATTTTCATATATTTTTCCCTTAAAATCTAAATTATATTTCTTAGCTCTACCAACTACATCAAGCCATTGTTGAAACATTAAATATGGTTTTTTATCCTCTGATCCAACACTTAAATAGAACTTCTTATCTTTAAACTTTTCAGGTTCAGTAGTTTTTATAATACTATATGGATCATTTTTTAAAATTTTATAGCCCCAAGGACTAAAAACCTTTACAAAATGAGCTTTATTAACATCATTAAATAAAAACCTAGGTACATATAAATATCTAAATACTCTCATTACTCTTCTATTGATGCTCATTCTAATCAAACTAATCGCACCTGAGAAGCTAGCTATGACATGATACGAATCCAAATTTTTAAGCCCTATCTTTAAAGACCCATATCCTCCCATAGAAAAACCTCCAATTCCTTTAATCGAATTTGGATATTCTTTTTCTATAAACTGAGTTAAATCTTTTGAAAAGAACTCTTCATATTGATGAAAACTATCTTTATAAAAGTTACTATACCAACTTTCACCTTTATATCCAGAGTCTGGAAGAATAAAGACCATGTCATCTATTCTTCCCTTTCTCTTTAAAGTTAAATAATTTTCTCTTATCTTAGCTTTATAAAGCCAATCTTCACATTTATCTCTTATTCCATGAAATAAAACTAGACACAAAGGATTATCTTTTAAAATTTTTGGTTTTAAAATCAAAAATCTCATTTTCTCCTCTGTATAACTACTTTTAAAAAAATGTTCTTCTAAGATAAATTCAGTTTCCAACTCTTCATCTGAAAACTCTGAATACTTATGCTTTACATTTATAATTTTTTCAACTTGTGGAAAACTAAGAACTCTTTTTAGCTTTCTATCTAATTTAAAATTATATGGATATGTCATTATATAAAAAATCAATGAAATTACAACTAGAAAAACCAGTATCTTCAGTATCATTATTTTAATCCCCGAATTAGAACTCTGCGTTATTTGGAGTTCTTGGGAATGGAATTACGTCTCTTATGTTTGTAATTCCTGTTATATACATAAGCATTCTTTCAAATCCTAACCCATATCCTGAATGAGGGAAACTTCCGTATCTTCTTAAATCTAAGTAGAATCCGTAGTCCTCTCCTTTTAATCCTACTTCAGCCATTCTATCCTCTAAAAGCTCTAAACTATCCTCTCTTTGAGATCCACCAATTATCTCTCCAATTCCAGGAGCTAGTAAATCCATCGCTCTTACTGTTTTTCCATCAGCATTTAGCTTCATGTAGAACGACTTAATCTCCTTTGGATAATCTGTTACGAATACTGGTCTTTTGAAGTGTTCTTCAGATAAGAATCTTTCATGCTCACTTTGTAAATCTATTCCCCATTTAACTGGATAATCAAACTTCTTTCCTGAATTTATTAAAATATCAACAGCTTCAGTATATGTTACTTTTCCAAAATCACTATTTAATACATTATTTAATTTATCAAACAATCCTTTTTCTATGAATTGATTAAAGAATTCCATCTCTTCTGGACACTCATCCATTACATATTTAACGATATATTTAATCATATCCTCTGCTAATTCCATGTTTGCATCTAAATCAGCAAACGCTATTTCAGGCTCTATCATCCAGAACTCTGCAGCATGTCTTGATGTATTTGATTGCTCTGCTCTAAACGTTGGTCCAAACGTATAGATATTTCTAAATGCTGAACAATAAGTCTCTCCATTTAACTGTCCACTTACTGTTAAGTTAGTCTCTTTTCCAAAGAAATCTTGTGAGAAATCTATTTTCCCATCTTCAGTTTTAGGTGTGTTGTTTAAGTCTAAAGTTGTAACTCTAAACATCTCTCCTGCACCCTCACAGTCTGATCCTGTTATAATTGGTGTATGAGTATATACAAATCCATTTTCTTGGAAGAATTTATGAATTGCATAAGCTAATACTGATCTTACTCTAAATACTGCTGAGAATGTATTTGTTCTTGGTCTTAAATGAGCTATTGTTCTTAAGAACTCAAATGAGTGTCTCTTATTTTGTAAAGGATACTCTAAATCAGCTTTTTGGAAAATTTCAATCTCTTTAGCTTGGATTTCAAAGTTTTGTCCTGCTCCTTGAGATGCTACTAAAATTCCTTTTACAATTATTGATGATGATATTGATAATCTTGATACCTCATCAAAGTTAGCTAAATTTGTATCAAATACAATTTGAACACCTTTAAAGAAACTTCCATCATTTATCTCTATAAATCCAAAGTTTTTTTGTGATCTTATCTTTCTTACCCAACCTGAAATCTCTATCTCTTGGTTTATACATTTTTCTGTTTCTCTATAAAGAGTTTTTACTAATTGTTTCATTTTTATCCCCCTATATCATTTTTGCTTCATCGACAATTTCGATGCTATCTAATTTCTGTCTTACTTGTGCTTTAAACTGTTCTAAATATAACTTTCTATACTTCTCTCTTTCAAGTTTTTCTTCTGATGTTAACTCTCTTCTTTTAGCTTGATTAGAAAAATAATTAACCATCTCTATAATATCTTTCATTTCCATAATTGTTTCCTCCAAACTATATAGTATATAGTCTTATTTAACTTTTCTGTAATTATACCGTTTATTTGAGCTTTTGTCAATTTGCTTGTAAGTCTAAAAAGATATTTTTGTTGTATTATTTTTCTGGAAAAGTTGCTATAATTTAAATGAAATTTTTTTTAAGGAGTTGAAGTTTTTTATGAACTATTTCCAACCAAAACCTACAACAAATTTTGATGTTACTGTTAATATTCCAGGTTCAAAATCTATTACAAATAGAGCTCTTATTCTTTCGGCTCTTTCTGGTAAAACCGTAACTTTAAAAAATATACTTCTAAGTGATGACACAAAATATATGATTGAAGCTCTAAAAGCTCTAAACAATGATATAGATCTCGATTTACAAAATAAAACTTTAAAAATCAAAGGAAATAAAAATCCAAAATTTGAAAATCTTGAAATTTATATAGGAAATGCTGGAACTGCTATGAGATTTTTAAGTTCGTATCTTGCTACTGGTACAGGCTCTGCTACTTTGTATGGAAACGATAGAATGAATGTAAGACCAATCAAAGATCTTGTCGATTCTCTAACTCAACTAGGAGTAAAGGTTGAATATCTAAATGAGTTTGGATTTCCACCTATAAAAATTATTTCCGAGGGAGTTTCTGCAAAAACTGTAGAAATTGATTGTAGTAAAAGTAGTCAATATATATCTTCTATTTTGATGGCTGCTCCCAATTTTAAAACTCCTATAGAGATTAAAATTACCGGAAGAATTGTTTCAAGACCCTATATCGATATGACGCTTAAAATGATAAGTGATTTCGGAGTTGAATTTTTAGAAAAGAATAATAGTATCTTTATAAAACCACAAGAGTATTATGCCTCAGAATATTTAATTGAAGGCGATATGTCTTCAGCTTCTTATTTTTTAGCTATGGCACTTATCGCTAACTCTAGGGTCACACTCAATAATTTTTTTAAAAATAGTA
Organism: Cetobacterium sp. UBA6069; assembly: GCA_002428805.1. Lineage (GTDB taxonomy): Bacteria > Fusobacteriota > Fusobacteriia > Fusobacteriales > Fusobacteriaceae > Cetobacterium_A. Next base: position 37,509 of record DIXX01000076.1, on the reverse strand, counting down.
TTCAAGGGGACTCTCAATTTTTAAACGTTTTAACAAAAATAGGTTTGAAAGTTATCTCTTTTGATGAAACTCATATTACAGTCGAAGGTATCGAAAGCTACAATGGAATTGAACTTAGCATGAATGATATTCCCGATGTTGCTCAAACACTTGCTGCAGTTGCTTTATTTGCCAAAACTCCTACAAAAGTATGGGATGTTGAAAATATGAGAATAAAGGAAACTGATAGGATTTCTGCTTTGAAAAATGAGTTTTTAAAATTAAATGCAGATTTTAAAGAGTTCCAAGATGGATTTTTAATTACTCCGAAACCTTTAAATGAATATAAAGGTGATTTTTTAGAAACATATGATGACCATAGAATGGCTATGTCTTTAACTTTAATTGGCCTTAAAGTACCGGATATAAAAATTTTAGATCCTAACTGTGTTTCTAAAACTTTCCCCAATTTTTTTGAAGAATTTAATAGAATATACTTGGAGGAATGAAATGAAAAAAATATATACATTTTTTACCATCTTATTCATTTTTGTTTTTTCATTTAGCTTCTCTAAAACAGTTGAAGATATAGAGATAAAAAAATTGAAAGAACAAATTAATTTACTTCAAAAACAGATTAAAGTTTTAGAAGCTCGAAAAATAGAGAAATTTAAAAACGAGGAAAAACAACCTAAAATAGGCCTAGTTTTAAGTGGTGGAGGTGCAAAAGGATTTGCACATATCGGTGTTTTAAAAGCTTTGGAAGAAAATAATATCAAGGTGGACTATATTACAGGAACAAGTATGGGAGCTCTTATTGGAGCCCTTTATTCCGCTGGCTATACTCCTGATCAAATTGAAAAACTTGTTTTAGATATAAATTGGCAAGAAACTTTTAATGATAGTCCTAATTTTACAGATATCCCAATCGATCAAAGATCTCTGATGAAAAATTATAATCTATCTTTGAAATATGATAATTCACTTAATTTTGCTCTTCCAAAAGGAATTAGAAATACACAAAAAATATATCTCACTCTAAAAAATTTACTTTGGAATGTAGAGCAAACAAGAGATTTTAAAAAGTTACCTATTCCTTTAGAAATTATTGCAACCGATTTAAATACAGGTAAAGCTAAGGCTTTTAATAGTGGTGATTTAGCTCAAGTTATTACCGCTAGTATCTCTATTCCCACTATTTTTGATCCTGTTGTCATCAATGGTAACTACTATGTCGATGGTTTATTATCTAGAAACTTCCCTGTTGAAGATGCTTTTGGTTTAGGAGCTGATATTGTTATCGGTGTGGACGTTGGAACTTCTCTACAAAAAAAAGATGAGTATGATATCTTAAGTGTCGCCGATCAAATAGTAGCTATTCAAAGTACAAGTTCTACTAAAAAACAACGTGATTTAAGTACGATTCTTATAGAACCTGATGTTTCAAAATATAAAACAACAGATTTTAATAACTTTAAAGAGATTAAAACTCTTGGAGAGCTTGCTACTAAAAAACAAATTGATAAAATTTTAGCTTTTGGACCTAAACAAAATAAAAGAAAAAGTTCGTTACAATTTAAAAATAATTTTGTCTTAGAAAACTTAGAAATTATAAGTGAAAGTCAAAATGAAAACCATAAAAATATTATTGAATCAATATTTAAAAATTCGATTGGGAAAAGTGTTAATCCAAATACTTTAGAAGATCTTATGCTGAAAACATACAGCCTTAATTTTGTAAATAAAATATATTACTCTTTTGATAACGATACTTTAAAACTTCAAGTAGAAGAAACACCAACTAATATAGTTGGACTCGGTGTCGATTATCAAACTGACTACGGAACTACCTTTTCAATTGGAACTGACATCAGTTCTTTTGGAAAAATTGGAACACTTTCAACAATTGAAACAACTTTCGGAGATTATTTAGGATTTAATCTTAAAAACTTCTCTTACTACGGTGTTTCAAATAAAGTCGGAATTCTTAGTAGTATAAGCTACAATGAAAACCCATTTTTCATCTATCACAACAAAAGTAAAATCGGAAGTTATAAAAGCCAAGTTACAAAACTTGAAAATGCTTTTGTAACTCAATATTCAAATCTGTTTTTATTTTCTTACGGAGCTTCGTTAAATTATAGTAGCTTAGATTCTGAAATTAAAAATATTTTTGATACTTCTGTTGAGTATTCAAAGAGTTATGGAGATGTATTTTTTGATATCAATTGGGATAAGACGAATTCTACTGCCTTTCCTACAAAAGGAGCTAAGGGAGAGATTTCACAAAGATGGGGTGGAAATTTAGGAAAAGATAACCTTAATTTCCTATCAACTAACTATATTTCATCGAATTATCTTCCTCTTACAGAGACAACTAGTTTAACTGCTAAGCTTTTTGGTGGAAATGTCAGCGGTGATGATATTCTTCCTGATAAGTATATAAAATTAGGGGGATTGTCCGATGATCTTTCACAGAATACATTCTCATTCAGTGGATATTATTTCCAAGAAAAATATCTTTCATCTCTTTTCGGAGTAAGTTTAGGAATTCAGAAAAAAATTATTGAAAACCTATATTTCAGTACTCATTGGGATGTTGCAACTTATAAGTATGTAAATGAGGAGTTTACGAACAACTCTCGTTCTATACTTTGGAAAGATTACTCTCAAGGAGCAAGTATAGGTCTTAATTATTTAAGCCTTATCGGGCCAATCAAGTTTAATATATCAAAAGCACAAGAGTCTCATGACTATCTATTCCAATTTAGTTTTGGATATAAATTTGATTAAAAAAAAACACCCTAAATCACTAGGGTGTTTTTCACTTCTAAGCTTTGAGCTAAATTTTCTAACTCTTTTAGCTCTTCATCTGAAGGTGAAAAAAGATTTTTTTGCAACTCTTCTCTAACTCCAAAATGTCTATATTTTATTATTTTATATCTTATATCCGTTTTTTTGATAAGCTCAGAAACTTTTCTTATGGTTAATTCATTATTTAATTTTTTACTAACAATAACAGTTCTAACTTCAAATAATTTCCCAATATTTTTTAAAAATTTTAGATTTTCAATTACATTTTCAACTTTTTTTTCAGTTAACTCAACATGCTCTTTTTCGTCCCAAGCTTTAACATCTAGCATAAAATAATCTGTAATATCTACAAACTCTTTATAAGTATCATCACTTAAATTCAGACTTCCATTTGTATCTACAAAACAACTCAAATTTGGCCAGTTTTTCTTTATCTCTTTAAAAAATTCCGTAATAAACCTGTATTGAAGAGTGCTTTCTCCTCCACTAACAGTTACACCTTTAATAAAAGGTTTCACCTTAGCAACCTCTTTTATTAATCTATCGACAGTATATTCTTTAATCTTTGGAGAAGCATTAAATTTACAAACTTTTATGCATTTATCACACTCACAACATAAAGCTTCTTTCCACTTCACACTTTTCCCCTCTATATAAAGAGCAGCAGTTGGACATTCCTCAACACATTTATAACAATTTTTACACTCATTTATTGTTTCTGGATTATGACAATATTCACAATTAAAATTACAACCTTGAAAAAATATAGCCATTCTGTTTCCTGGTCCATCAACATTCGAAAACTTAATAATTTTATTTATTTTAGCTTTCAAATCCATGCTATTCACTTCTTAACTTTCTTCCTAAAGCTTTTGCATTATCTCTAGCACCTTTTCCTAAAATTGTTGTATCTCTTAATACCTGTTCTCCCTTATCTAGCTTCTCCATTTCAGATTTCTTCACTAAATATCCCGTTACTCTAACTACATCACAGTCATCACTATATAGTGAGAAGAACCTCATATCAGTTTCAAAAGCTCCTTTTATTATATCTAAAATCGCTTCTGGATTACTTTTATATGTTTCATCGAATACAAATATATCTCCAACTCCACTTGGACAGTATTGATGGAATGGTGCTGATTGAACTATATGCTCAAATATTTCTGGCTCTTCTCCCACTGGAATTCTACATCCCGGACTCTCATTTCTATCTGTATCTATTCCAACTTGTGAATGTAATAAGTGAGTATTTCCGAAGAATTCTCCTGCATACTTTGTTTTGTGATTTTGAACTAAGTTACTCATTGTTCTTACTATCTCTAAAGCTAAGTGGCCAGCATCTTCAGAGTATCCAAACCTATCCTTTTTTTCTACTGCTCCTAAAAGGTTATTTACACACTCCGCTAAACCTACAAATCCAAATAATCCTGTAAATTTCTCTTTTTCAAGTAATCCTTCTTTAACCAAGAAGCTACTTTCATAGAAACCACTTTCGTCTATTATAAATCTTGATCTTTCATCTATATAATCTAGCATCTCCTTTGAAACCTCTGGTAAAACCTTAGTTAAAAACTCATCTTTTGAAGACGCTAACTTTGAAAGAGCTCCTAATCTTACTCTTACTAAAGTATTAGCTCCCCCTCCAACTTTTAGTCCATTATAGCAACTTACGATTCCATATTCACCTTTAAAATCATCTCTAAATATCTTATCATTTGCAAAACTTGGTTTTGCTGTTACAAGAGCAGTTTGGATAGCTTCAATTGCTATTTTATCAGATGTTTCATCTGTATATTTTATCGTTAAGTTTGGTGTCGGTAATTCTAACTCTCTCATAACCTTTAAAATTATAAGACCAGCCTTTGTTTCTTTTGGCCCTATGTTAGCATGACAGAAAGAATCAGTTATAGTTGAATCTATATGTTTTAAAAATAGCTTTATCGCTAAATACGCTTCATTTTCATCTTTAATAAAAGGTTCTAATAAATAATCAATATTTCCTAAATAAACAGGCATTGTAGTTATTGAAGGAACATGCTTATAAAGTATTAGTAATCCATGAACAGCTTCCCAAATATTTGTTGGCTTATCTAGGTTTAAAAATTTACTTCCATTTTGCATAAATATATCATAGTCTGGTACTATGTATCTTGGTCTATAAGGAGCATTTCCTTCAAATAAATCACAAATGATTCCATCTTCAATATATTTTTTCAAAGCTTCACTTTTATTTAAAACTTCTATGCTACCTTCTGCTAATCTAGCTAAAGTCACAACTTTTTGTTCAAAAGTTATCTTTTGACTTTTTATTGTTTCTAATATCATTACTTTCTCCCTTTAATTAAAATATAAATTTCACATATTATATTCAATTTCCACCACTTCTGTCAACTTTTATTATATTTTTCCAGAAAAATTAAAACTTTCTTTTTTATTCTTTGAATAGAGTTATCTATCGCTTTTGGCTCCTTTTTTAATTTTTCTGCAATTTCTAAATAACCATAACCTTTAACCATATAAGAAAAAACCTCTTTTTCTAAACCACTTAAATTAATTTTTAAAAATTTTTTTAAAAATTTCATAAGCTCTTTCCCAATAACAATCTGTTCTGGAGTATAATATTTCAGCGAAGGGTTACTATATCTTATCAACTCTTGAATTTCAGAATACCCCTCTCCCTGCATTGCACTATTAAGGTTTTTATTTTTTTCTGAATTATAATTTTTAACCGCTGTTATAATTTGTCTCTTTATACACAAAGAAGCAAATGTGCTGAAGCAAGCGCTTCTATTCTCATCAAAAGATCTAATAGCTTTCATAAGTCCTATCATTCCCTCTTGAACTAAATCCTCTCTTTCTGCGCCTTTTAAAAATAAAGTTCGATTTCTCATGTAGATAAGATTTTTATATTCTGTGACTATTTTTTCTATTGATTCTACATCTCCTTGTTTAGCTAGCAAAATATCTTCGTTCTTGATCATCGGTCCCCCTTATCCTAAAAATGAAATATTTATCTACTTTATCTAACTCACACCAATATTTAGTATCTCCTTCCTATTTTATATACCCCCTATATTGAAAAAAATCAATTTTTTATTTTTAATATATCTGCCTCTTTCTTTTTTTACTTTTTTAAGGTACAATTATATTGACAAAGTACAATTTAATTACTTAAAAAACATTTATTTTATTTGGGAGGGGCTATGAAAACTGATATACAAATTGCACAAGAAGCAAACTTACTAAAAATTTCTGATATTGCTTCTAAGCTGAACATTAATGAGGATTATTACGATACTTATGGAAAGTACAAAGCTAAACTTAATCTTTCTTTATTAGATGAACTATCTACTAAAAAAGATGGAAAACTAGTTCTTGTTACTGCTATTACACCTACACCTGCAGGAGAAGGAAAATCTACAGTTACTGTTGGTTTAACTCAAGCTTTAAATAGAATTGGTGTATCCTCTGTTGCTGCTCTTAGAGAACCTTCTTTAGGACCTGTTTTTGGAATGAAAGGTGGAGCTACTGGTGGTGGATTCTCTCAAGTTATTCCTATGGAAGATATCAATCTTCATTTCACTGGAGACTTCCATGCGATTGGAGTTGCTCACAATCTTGTTTCTGCATGTATTGATAACCATATCACTCAAGGAAACCTTTTAAATATCGATAACACTAAAATAACTTGGAAAAGAGTTGTTGATATGAATGATAGAAATTTAAGAAATATTGTTGTTGGTCTTGGTGGAAAGTTAAACGGATATCCTAGACAAGATTCTTTCCAAATAACTGTTGCATCTGAAATCATGGCAACTCTTTGTCTTTCAAACTCTTTAAAAGAACTTAAAGAAAATATTGGAAAAATTGTATTTGGTTACGATTATAGTGATAAACCATTAACTATAAACGATTTAAAAATTTCAGGAGCTGTTACTGCTCTTTTAAAAGAAGCTATAAAACCAAACTTGGTTCAAACTTTAGAAAACACTCCAGTTATAATCCATGGAGGACCTTTTGCAAATATTGCTCATGGATGTAACTCACTTTTAGCTACAAAATTAGCTTTAAAACTTTCTGATGTCGCTGTTACTGAAGCTGGATTTGCCGCTGATTTAGGAGCTGAAAAATTCCTAGATATAAAATGTAGAAAAGGAGATTTAAATCCTAATTGTGTTGTTATTGTTGCTACTGTTAGAGCTCTTAAACATCACGGTGGAGCTAAAGTTTTAAACGAAGAAAACTTAGATGCTTTAAAATTAGGTTTAGCTAACCTTGATAAACATATTGAAAATATGAAAAAATTTAATCTTCCTGTTGTTGTTGCTATTAATAAATTTATAACTGATACAGATAACGAAATTGAATTAATTAAAACTCACTGTGAATCTCAAGATGCTCCAGTAGCTCTATGTGAAGTTTGGGCTAAAGGTGGAGAAGGTGGAGAAGAGTTGGCAAAATTAGTTCTTCAAAAAATTGAAGAGAACACTGCTAATTACAAACCTCTTTACGATTTAGAATTACCTATAAAAGATAAAATTTCTAAAATATGTACAGAAATTTATGGAGCGGATGGAGTTTCTTTCTCTGGAGCTGCTAATAAAACTATTAAGCAACTTGAAGAACTTGGATATGGAAATCTTCCTATCTGTATGTCAAAAACTCAAAAATCAATCTCTGATAAAGCAAATCTACTTGGAAGACCTAGTGGTTTCACTGTTGAAATTGATACAATTAAACTTGCAGCTGGAGCTGGATTTATTATCGCCATGGCTGGTGGTATCATCGATATGCCTGGTCTACCTAAAGTTCCTGCAGCCGAACTTATTGATATTGATGAAAACGGTACTATTACAGGTTTATTCTAAAAATACTAACCCTTACTTTAATTTAAGTAAGGGTTTTTTATTTTCATAAAATATAGTATAATATATTAAAATTCTACTGCATGTGAGGGATAAATATGAAAATTGGTAAACTTACTATTTCTGATTTAAATGATTTAATTTTTAAAAACATAAAAAATAGTAATGAAAGAATACTTTCTGCTGGTGAAATTGGAAGTGACTGTGCTGCTATAGAGGTTGGAGAAGATGTTGTTTATCTCTCAACAGATCCTATTACAGGAACAAATAGTGGTTTAGGAAAATTAGCTATCAATATTAATTGTAACGATATAGCTACTGAAGGAATTTCACCAACAGGTATCATGCTGACTATTTTAGCTCCTCCACACACCCAAAAAGAGGAGATTGCCCTAATTATGAAAGAAGCTCAAGAGGAAGCTGACAAAATCGGTGTTTCTATAATTGGGGGACATACAGAGATAACTGCAGCAGTTAATAGAACAATCATATCTGCAACTTCTATTGGAATAGGAAAAAAACAAAATTTTAAAAAAAGAGACAGTATTATTGCTGGAGATAGATTGATTATCACTAAAGGAGTTGGGATTGAAGGCACAGGTATTATAGCTTTTGAAAAAGAAATTGAGCTTCTTGATGTTTTTTCAAAAGAAACTATCCAATCTGCAAAAAATCTTTTAGACTCTACTAGTGTTGTTAAGGATGGCGTTATTGCTAATAAGTTCTCAAAAGGAATGCACGATGTAACTGAAGGTGGCCTTTTAGGAGCTCTTTGGGAGTCTAGTTGTTTTTATAATTTAGGTTTAGAGATTTCATATGATAAAATATTTATTCATCAATGCACAAAAGAGATTTGTAAATACTTTAAAATAGACCCTCTTAAACTTATTTCAAGTGGAACTATGCTTATTGTCGTTAGTAAGGAGAGTTCAGATGTGTTAATAAGTGAGTTGAAAGAAAATGGGATTGAAGCTTTTGATATCGGAATGTTTACAAAGTCAGATGAAAAAGTTTTAATCAAAAATGGTGAACGATTAAAAATTGCTTCACCAGAAAGTGATGAGTTATATAAAGTTATATAGTTAGGAGAGATAATATTGAATATAAAACAGAGAATCATAGGTTTATTAGGTGAATTTGAAAAAGGAAAATATTCAAATATTCTTTTAAATGAATATTTTTCAAAAAATAATTTAAGTAAAGGTGAACGTGGATTTATTACTGAAGTTTTTTATGGAGTTATTAGAAATGATATCTATTTAAACTATCAGTTAGAAAAAAGAACTAAAGCAGTTAAAAAAAATTGGATTAAAAATCTATTAAAAATCTCAATTTATCAAGCTACTTTCATGGAAAGTGATGATAAAGGAATCGCTTGGGAGGCAACAGAGTTAACTAAGAAAAAGTTTGGTGTTCCTGTTAGTAAATTTGTAAATGGAGTTATCAGAAGTTATTTAAGAGAAAAAGATGAAGAGATTCAAAAACTTAAAGATGAAGATAAACTAGACCTTCTTTACTCTTACCCGAAGTGGTTCTATGACAAAATAAAAAAAGAATACAAAGAAAATACAGAAAAGGTTTTAATCTCTTTAAAAAAGATACCGTATATGAGTGTTAGAGTAAATACACTTAAATATTCTGAAGAGGAGTTTGAAACTCTTTTAAAAACTCTAAGAATTGATACAATCAAAAAAATAGATACTGTATACTATATTGATTCAGGTATAGTTTTACATACTGATGAATTTAAAGATGGAAAAATTATTGCTCAAGATGGATCTTCATACCTTGCCGCAAAAATTTTAAATCCTGGGTTAGGAGAAAAAGTTGTTGATACTTGTAGTGCTCCTGGAAGTAAAACTGCTGTTCTTGCAGAACTTATGAATAATACTGGTGAAATTTACGCTTTAGATATTCACCAACACAAAATAAAAATCATCGAAGAAAATCTAAAAAAACTAGGTCTTACTAATGTAAAATCTATTAAATTAGATGCTAGAAAACTTAAAGAACAAGGACAAAAATTTGATAAAATTCTTGTGGATGCTCCTTGTAGTGGATACGGTGTTTTAAGAAAAAAACCTGAAGCACTTTATAATAAAAATATGGCAAATGTTCAAGAACTATCTGAGCTTCAATATGAAATTTTAGAATCTGCGGCAACTACATTAAAAGTTGGGGGAGATCTAGTTTACAGTACTTGTACTATATTCTCAGAGGAAAACACAGATAACGTTGAAAAGTTTTTAAACAACCATAAAAACTTCTCAGTTCAAAAATTTACAATGCCTGAAAATGTAAATGGACACTTTGATAAAATCGGTGGATTTTTAATTGATTATACAGAAGAAATTTTAGATAATTTCTATATTATTAAACTAAGAAAGGATTTTGAATAATGTTAGATGAATTAAATGGAGCTAACAAATATGTTGTTAGCAAAATAGAGGAAAAAGACTCATTAATTTTAGAGATGGAGGCTTTCGCTCTAGAGCACAATGTTCCTATTGTTACAAAAGAAGTTGCTAAATATTTAGAGTTTTTAGTTTCTAGCCACAACTTTAAAAATATACTTGAGATTGGAACTGCAATTGGTTACTCTGGTACTATAATGGGAAGAATTGCTAAAAAAAATGGTGGTAAACTAACTACTATCGAAATTGATGAGATAAGATACAATCAAGCTTTAGAAAACTTTAAAAAAGGAGATCTTTTAGATTCTGTTAATCTTATTTTAGGAGATGGAACTGAAGAAGTTAAAAAGTTAAATGAAAAATTTGATTTTATATTTATAGATGCATCTAAAGGTCACTATATGGAGTTTTTTAACGACTCATTTGAAAGACTTTCTGAAAATGGTATGATCTTTATCGACAACATCATGTTTAGAGGATATCTGTATAAAGAGTATCCAAAAAGATTTAAGACTATCGTTAGAAGACTTGATGAGTTTATAACTTATCTTTCTCAAAATCATGATTTTGTTCTTCTTCCATTTGGAGATGGAATTGGTCTTGTAAAGAGATAGAATATAAAAAAGTAGGATTTAAACCCTACTTTTTTTTGTACCTATTTTTATATCTTTCTAAATATTTATACTCACCATTTAATAGCCAATTACAAGTTAAGGCTATTATAACTCCAACTATCGTTGTTAAGATTCTTTTTCCAGCCCAAAAGTAAGGATCACGCCCCTCCATATTTGTTGCTATTCCTAAGAAAACAATACAGGCTATAGTATTAGACGATGGTTTTTTTAATACATAAGTACATCCAAAAATAATTATAACCATCGAAAGAGCCATAATAAAGCTTCCTTTAAAGTCACTTGCTTCTGTAGTTATAAAATAGATAGCTAATAGCCCCATTAGTCCTCCAAAAATTGTACCAATTACTCTTTCTATACCTATTTTCACAGAATCTTTAACCGCTCCTTGCAAGCAAGATACTGCCGCTATAGCAGCATAAAATGGATTTGCATTCAATAAAACTTTTAGTAAAAAAACACACCAGAAAACAGAAATAGATATTCTCAAACTCTTATTTAAGGTTTCATCGTATTCTTTTCCCATATTTACTTTCCTCTATGTGTGTAATGAGGTAACAGCATAGGTGACGCCTTTGCCTCTTCTAAATTTTCAGATTTTAACATATCATGATACAAATTAACATGATCTAATGTTAATTCTTTTATCTCTACATTCTTAGAAACTACTCCTGCAGATGCTCCAGCTCTTCTTCCAAATACGATTATATCTAAAAGCGAATTCCCCATAAGTCTATTTTTACCATGAATTCCTCCTGCTGCCTCTCCTGCTACATAAAGGTTTTCAATATCTGTTGATCCATCCTCTTTTATTAGTAATCCTCCATTTTGATAATGTAAAGTTGGATAGATTAAGATTGGTTCTTTTCTCATATCAATTCCAAACTTTTGATACATTCTCATCATTGCAGGAACTCTTTTCTCTATAGTCCCAGGTCCATTCAAAATCTCTATTAATGGTGTATCTAACCAAACACCTTTAACTCCATTTGGAGCTTCGATTCCTTTCCCAATCTTATTACATTCTCTAATTATAGCTGATGCTTCTACATCTCTTGTCTCTAAATGGTATACAAATTGCTCTCCATCTATATTTAAAGGTGTTGCTCCTAAACTACGAACTTTCTCTGTTACTAAAGCTCCAAATATCTGTGCTGGGAATGCAACTCCCGTTGGATGGTATTGAATTGTATCCGCAAATGCTAGTTTAACTCCAGCTCTATATCCTAAAACTAATCCGTCTGCTGTTGCTCCATAGTGATTTGATGTTGGGAATCCTTGATAATGAAGTCTTCCTGCTCCACCTGTTGCTAATATAACAGTTTTAGCTTTTGCTACATGGTACTCTTCAGTTTCTATATTATATAGCACTGCTCCTGCAACTTTTCCATCTGTATCTAAAATCAACTCTACAGCTGGGGAAAACTCTAATACTTCAATCTCTTTATTTTGAACTTCATCTCTTAGAACACGCATTATTTCAGCTCCAGAATAATCTGCTGCCGCATGCATTCTTTTTCTTGATGTTCCTCCACCATGAGTTGTAACCATAGTTCCATCGGCTTCTTTATCAAACATAACTCCTAAGTCATCTAACCATTTTATAGCTAAAGGAGCATCTTTTACTAAGGCTGCTGCTAGCTCTGGAATATTTGAATAGTGACCTCCACCCATAACATCTAAATAGTGCTTTGCTGGTGAATCATCAGGTTTATCTGCAGCTTGAATTCCACCCTCTGCCATCATAGTATTCGCATCACCAAAACGTAATTTTGTTGCAATTATTACTTTTGCTCCAGCCTTATGTGCTTCTAAGGCAGCAGCAGCTCCTGCTCCTCCCCCTCCTATGATTAAAACATCTGCTTCGTAGTCTACTTTATTTAAATCTATCTCTATATTTTGTAGTCTACTTTTTCCATGAAGTAAAGCACCTAATTCATTAGGAACTTTATCTCCTTTATTCTTTCCAACTTTTATCTGAACAAATCCAGATTCTATATAGTCTGGGTGATTTTCTCTTAAAACCTCTGTTTTCTCATCTGCTGTCATTCTTGGGAAATCCCCTTGAGCTATTCTTTCAGCACGTGTTGCTTCAACTTTTTTAATTAGCTCCCTCATCTCTGGTGTATACATAACCTCTCCTCCAACTATCTATTTTGTTATGTCTCTATTGTTATATAGATCTTTTAATTCTGATATATCTTTTTTCATTAACTCTTCTAAATCTAAATCATGATCTCCATTTTCAATCTCTCTTACTCTATCGTTTAAATGAGTTGTTTCTGCTGCGATATATTTCCCTGTTAATCTACGAGCTATTAACCCCACATTATAATGAGTTATTCCAGCGGGACATCTTGTTGCACAAATTCCACAAGACACACAGTCAAATGATGCATGAGCACATCTCTCTAGTTCTCCTCTTTGAGCATATCCTATATATTGCATTACGTCTAAACCTTGAGAACAACCTTTTGTACACGAGTTACATCCTATACATTTATATATCTCAGGATAATACTTAGCTATTGAATCAGCTGTTGCATCTAAATCATTCACATCATAGATTCCTTTATCTCCTGGGAAGAATGGAATTTGAGTTAAATACATATCGTCTTCAACCTTGCTTTGGCAGGCTAAAACAACCTTCATTTCTTTATTTCCCTTTACTCTATACACTGTTGCACATGCTCCACAGAACCCTGATCTACACCCACAACCTCTTTTAAGTTGATACCCAGCATATTCCATAGACTCCATTATTGTTAATGTATTAGGTACAGAATATCTTTTACCTAATATATATATATCTACCATTTTTTTATCAGTCACTTTTCTTATTCCTCCTAGCAAAGTATTAATATTCATCTGGAAGTTCTGTTATCTCATCACATCTAAATACAGGTCCATCTTTACAAACATATTTATCCCCTATATTGCAACGTCCACATTTTCCAAAACCGCATTTCATTTTTAACTCTAAAGTTGTATAAACTTGCTCTTTTTTAAATCCAATCTCTTCTAACCCTTGAAGAACATATTTAATCATAATTGGTGGTCCACAAACTAAAGCAACTTTATTTGTATCAAACCCTAATTCTTTTATATAACTTGGAACAAAACCTACATGACCATCCCAGTTTGTAGCTTCTCTATCCACTGTTAAATGAACATCTGTATCCTTAGAATTTGGCCATACTTCGAATATGTCTTTTGGGTGAACTAAATCTTCTGGAGTTCTTGCACCATAAACTATGTCAACTTTTCCGAATTCATCTCTTTTATCCATAACATAGTTTATAACTGATCTTAATGGAGCTAATCCAATTCCTCCACCTATAAATAGAAGATCTTTTCCTTTTAAAAGTTCTACTGGAAAGTTGTTTCCATAAGGTCCTCTTATTCCTATTTCATCCCCGGCTTCTAGCGTATGTAGATAATCTGTTACTACTCCACACTTTTTTATACTACACTCTATATATCCCTCTTCAGTCGGTGATGAAGTTATAGAAAATATTGCCTCTCCTAATGGAGGAACTGATATCATAGCACATTGCCCTGGCATAAATTCAAATGGTGCTTTCCCATCCTCTGATACTATTCTAAATGTTGTTACATCTGGAGTATCTCTTCTTACAAATTCTAACTTTGCTAACTGTGGAACCAAAGGATCCTTCTCATGACATGTACAAGCCATTATTTATTCACCACCAATTTTTTTATTACTTTCACTATATCTAAATGTACAGGACATTTCTCTATACATCTTCCACATCCAACACAAGAGTATACACCATCATGATTTGTTGGATAATAAACTAACTTATGCATAAATCTTTGTCTTACTCTTTGCATCTGAGTTGTTCTAGGATTTCCATGAGCCATCAGTGTAAAGTCTGAATACATACATGAATCCCAGCATCTAAATCTCTCTCCACTATTATTTCCAGCATAATCTTTCACATCATAACAGTGGCAAGTTGGACAAACATAAGTACAAGATCCACAAGCTAAACATCTTCTTGCTAACTCTTTCCAAACTTTTTCATTTTCAAATACCTCTTTTAAATCTCCAATTTTATCTATTTGGAGAGTATTTAAAGTATTTTCTGCAGATAATTTTGTAATTCTCTCTTTTATCTCGTTATATAAAATTTCATCTTCTAATTTTACATCTACTAAAATATCTTTAAGTAACTCAGTTAAATTCTTACCATTTTCACTAACTTCATTCCAATAATAGAAATCCCCACAATCAACTAGGGCTACATCTGTAGACTTTAAAACTCCTGCAGGCTCTACTCCAAAAACTTCGCAAAAACAACTACTTTCGATGTTGTTACAAGCTAAAGATATAACAATACCTCTATCTCTATGAGCCTTATAATAAGTATCTACCGGTTCTCTTAAAAATATATTATCTAAAATTTCTAATGATTTTATATCACAAGGTCTTGCTCCAAAAATTACATACTTATCCTCTGATACACTTTCAACTTTAAACTTTATTTTTTTATTCTCTGTTTTAAATTTTAAATATGTTTCACTTTGAGGAAACACAAAATTCTTTAAAGGAACTGCTGTCTTCAAAGTTTTTAAATCTATCTCTCCATCTTCATGAAAATTTTTAAACTTTAAAGTTCCTTTATCCATTTTAGGAAGGAATAGATTATACTCTTCATCTATTTTTTTCCAAAGATTATCTAAATTATTTTTAAATAATTTTTTCATTACTTCCCTCCTTTTTTATCTGAAAAACTATCTTTATCCTCTATATCATAGTTTGAAAGAGTATCCTCTTCATCTCCATAAAGTTCATCTAAATCTTTTATAATCTTTCTATTTATTTTTCCAAGTGGAATTCCTACAGGACAGATTCTTTCACACTCTCCACAATCCGAGCAACGCCCAGCTACGTGATAAGCTCTTATAATCTGATAGAAACCTGTTTCACTTTCATTATTTGCTTTTCCTAAAATATCCTCATCTTTATTTTCAAAAACACAAGTTTCACAGTTACAAGCAGGGCAGATATTTCTGCAGGCATTACATCTAATACACTTTGACAACTCTCCCATCCAATACTCATATCTCTCATCATAACTCATATTTTCAATCTCTTTTACTTCAGCATATTTATCTAAATTTTCATTCAAACAAGTTTCACACTTTTTAAACATCTCTCCTGTAACAAAATTTTTCATTCCATCGCAAGCAATTTCATAAACTACTACATTTTCTTTCGAAAGTCTATTGTCTAGTACAATTTGATCAAAACCTTTTCTGTCACATCTCTTCAAGAAAACTCCAACTTTTTTTCCAGCGTGAGTTTCTTCTATTAAATACTTTGCTAAATTATTTACACAATATTCATCAAAAATCAATGTATTTAGTTCTGTCTCTTCATCTATAAATGCTGGTATTGACTCTATTGAATCATCCTCTTTTTTCCATCCAATTATCATATCAATTTTTTTTGATATAAAATCCTCTTTTGCTTTTAATATCATCTCTATCTTTCCCATCTTGTATCCCTCAACTTTCTATTAGGTCCTAGTGTATGAACTTTTTCTAAAATATCATTCATAACTGTAGAAAACTTATTTGCTTCAGCTGCTGATATCCAATCAACTTTAAAACGTTCTTTCTCTATTCCCATAAATTGAAGAAGATTTGTGAATACTGAGAAACGTCTTCTTGTATAATAGTTTCCTGTAGAGTAGTGACAATCTCCTGGATGACATCCTGCCATTACAACTCCATCGGCTCCCTTTTGAAATGCACGAAGTACAAAGTTAGGATTAACTCTGCATGAGCAAGGAACACGAATTATCTTTACATTTGCAGGATAATTTAGTCTACTTGTTCCTGCTAAATCGGCTCCTGCATAACTACACCAGTTACAACAAAATGCAACTATCAATGGTTTGAACTCTTCGTTTTTATTTATCTCTAAAGACATATTGCGTCTACCTCCGCCATTATCTGTTTATTCGTAAATCCTTTTAAATCTATAGCTCCTGGACGGCAAGAAACAGTACATCCACCGCATCCTTGACAAAGTGCCTCGTTTACTTCTGCAACCTCTTTCCTAATAACTTTTCCATGATCATATACTTCTACCATTTTTATTTTTATAGCATCATACGGACACATCTTAGAACAAGCTTTACATCCACTACACATATTTTTATTTACATTTGATACACAAGCATTATTCGTCAACTCTTTCTTGCTTAGAAGAATTATTGTTTTTGCTGCTGCCGCACTAGCTTGAGCTACTGTTTCTGGAATATCTTTTGGACCTTGACAAGCTCCTGCTAAATATATTCCTGCTGAAGCTGTTTCAACTGGTTTTAATTTTGGATGAGCTTCTGTGAAGAAATTATTTAAATCACTACTGATATTTAATTTTCTTTTCAAAGCTACAGCATCTGGTTTGGCTACTGTGGCCGATGATAAAACAACCATATCCGCATCTATTTCTAATGGAACTCCTGCTAGAGAATCAACAGCTTGAACCATTAGTTTTCCGTTCTCAGGAATAACCTTTCCGACCATACCTTTTATGTAGTGAACTCCGTATTCTTCAACTGCTCTTCTATGGAACTCATCAAAGTTTTTTCCAGGTGTACGAACATCTATATAAAATACATAAACCTCTGTGTCAGGATATTTATCTTTTATCAGCATTGCATGCTTTGCTGTATACATACAACAGATCTTTGAACAGTACGATTTTCCTCTCTCACTAGTATCTCTTGATCCTACACATTGCACAAATACAACTTTTTTAGGTCTTTCTCCGTTTGATGGCTTCACAAATTTCCCTGCTGTTGGTCCCGCTGCATTTGTTAATCTTTCAAACTCTAATCCTGTTATTACATCTGGATGCTCATACGCATACTCTCCAAAGTTATCTAACTTTATAAGATCAAATCCTGTAGCTAAAACTATAGCTCCATATTTTTGATTTACAATCTCTTCCTCTTGATCAAACTTTATAGCTTTTGTTCCACATACAATCGAACAAACTCCACACTTTCCTGTTTTAAACTTTAAACACTGCTCTTTATCTATAACTGGAACTTTTGGAACTGATTGAGCAAAAGGAGTATAAATTGCTGTTCTTGTAGCTAGCCCCTCTTCAAATTCACTTCTTCCTTTTTTAGATGGACATTTCTCTATACAAACTCCACACCCTGTACATTTATCCATATCTACATATCTTGGTTTCTTTTTAATTGCAACATTAAAGTTTCCAACAAACCCATTTACACTTTCAATCTCACTATAAGTATATAGTGTTATATTCGGATGAGCTGCCGCATCAACCATTTTCGGTGTCAATATACAAGCTGAACAATCTAACGTTGGGAATGTTTTATCTATTTGAGCCATTTTCCCACCTATACTTGGCGTTTGCTCAACTATATCGACTAAGTATCCTGCATCAGCTATATCTAATGCTGCTTGAATACCTGCAATTCCCCCTCCTACAACTAGAGCTCTTTTCTCAACTGCAGTCGTTCCTGCTACTAACTCTTCATTTAATGTTGCTTTAGCTATTGCTGCTTTTGTTAAAGATATTGCTTTTTCTGTTCCTACCTCTTTATCTTTATGAACCCACGAACAGTGTTCTCTTATATTTGCTATTTCAACTAAATATGGATTTAATCCCGCTGTTTCAGCTGCTTTTCTAAATGTTGCTTCATGCATTCTAGGTGAACATGACGCTACAACAATTCTATCTAACTTCTTCTCTTTTATTGCATCTTTTAGATAATTTTGTCCTACCTCTGAGCACATATATTGATAATCTACTGAGTGTACAACTCCTGGCATATCTTTTACTGCATCTCTAACTTTTTCAACATCTACAGTCCCAGCAATATTACTTCCGCACCAACAAACAAACACCCCTATTCTACGCACTGACTTTCCTCCCTTAATTAAAAAAATTACTTAGTATATTTACGGAATCCACTTACTACTGCTTGTTGTGGCATTTTTCTATCTTTCATTATATTTGCTACAAACTCAGGAGTTAGTCTATCCTCTCCTTGTTTTCTAACAACTGTTTGCCTTACAGCTTCCATTAATTTTGAGACACTTACATTTCTAGGGCATCTCGATTCACAAGTAAAACAAGCTGCACAGTTCCAAATAGATTTAGATTCTCTTAATTTTTCAACATCTCCAATTTGCAAAAATCTTATAACTTGATGCGGTAAAACATCCATTCCTGCATTTGCTGGGCATCCTGCTGAACACTTTCCACACTGCATGCAATCATCTATTCTTTCTTTGCTTAACTCAAGTATTTTTTCTACTTCTGAGTTTCTCTTAGGATTTATTTTTCCTTTAAACATTACTCCTCCTCTGCTTTAATTTCTAAAGCTTCTGCTAATAACTCAGTAAAATATGTAACTTTTATCTTAGAACTTTTTTCCTCTAAGTTATATTTACAAAGAGGGCAAGCTGTTATAATCTCCTCTATTTCATTTAACTCTGCTGATCTTATTATTTTTTCACTCATATTTTCAGCTAATTCTTTATTATTTACAGATAAATATCCTCCACAACACTCTGTTCTATAAGGATATTTAATCGCTTTTGCTCCTAAAGCCTCTATAAAATCTTCTATTATTTTCGGATTTTCAGGATTATCAAAACCCATCTCTTTCTGTGGTCTTAATAATAGGCATCCATAGTAAGCTCCAATTTTTCTTCCATTTAAAGGATTCGTTACCTTTTCTTTCAGCCCTTCAAAAGTAACATCATTTTTTAACATCTCTAAGTAATGAACAACATCCGTTTCACCGCTATACTCATTTTCAATTTCTAAATATAGATTTGCTTTTTTTCTCACGTTCGCTTTTGTCTTCATGTCGTTATTAACTCTTTTTATAACATTGTGACAAGCTGAACAAAGAGTTAAAAGTTTTTCTCCTTTTTCTCTTGCTGAAATTAAGCTTCTAACTGATGAAAGTTTATGAGCTACCTCTCCGTCACTCTGAGGATATACCCCTCCACAGCATTGCCAGTTTTCAACTTCTTCCATTGAAATCCCTAACTTTTTAGCTGCTTCTAAAGCATAATTTTCTAAATCTTTTGCTTTAGTTTTTAAGGTACAACCCGGATAGTAACTATACTTCATTTTATTCCTCCGTTTTAAAAGTATTTTTTCAAAAATTAATGTTCTGAAAGCAAGTTAATTACTTCATTAAAAGAACACTTTTTACTTAAATTATAGTATTACACTAGTATTCACGTCAACTGTTTTTTTTTATTTTTTTACTTTTTATGAAAACTTAACCAAAACTCTAATAATAAACGGTTAATAGTTGCTATCAATAAAATATATTTTTCATTTATTGACAGTTCTGATTAAAGTATGTATAATTAGTGAAAAATGTTCTTAAATAAATTTATAAAAACTGTTTTTATACATTTTTAAATTTTATTTAAAACTACATCAAGTTTAAAGGGGGAAATTACTCAATGATTTTTTTAATTACACTTTTTATTATTTTCTTTGTTGGATATTTTATCGTAAAAAAATATTATCCTCAAGGAGTCCTATTTGTAGGTGGATTTCTTTTACTTTGTACAGCTATTATTTTTAACGATACACCTATGCTCGGTGAAAAGGCATCACTTGGTTCTAATTTTTTAGATATTTTTCAATATTTAAAAGATACTTTTTCTAAAACAACAGCTGGTTTAGGTCTAACTATTATGGTTGTTGGAGGATTTGCTAAGTATATGGATCATATTGGAGCTAGTAAGGCACTTGTTAAAATTACAACAAAACCTATGAAGAAACTCAATTCTCCATATCTTGTTTTAGCTTTAACTTATATTCTTGGACAAATCTTAAATATTTTTATTCCGAGTGCCTCTGGTTTAGGAGTTCTACTTATGGTAACTGTATATCCTATTTTAGTTTCTCTTGGTGCTAGCCCACTTTCAGCTACAGCTGTAATTGGAACAACTGCCTGCTTAGACCTAGGTCCTGCATCTGGAAACTCAGTTCTTGCTGCTAAAACAGCTAATATAGATGCAGCTCTTTACTTTGTAAAATATCAACTTCCTGTTGCTGTTTTTGTTATTGCTGCTATCGCTTTAACACACTACTTCGTTCAGAAAATTGGAGATAAAAATCTTTCTTATGATGAAAGTGAAATAAAAAAGGAAACAACTAAAACTGATGATTCAAAAGAAGCTCCAAGTTTTTATGCTTTGTTCCCTATTATCCCTCTTGTTATAATTCTAGGATTTAGCTCTCTTTTTAAAAGTAGTATAAAAATGAATGTTGAAGTTGCTATGCTTTTAAGTATAACTATCAGTATGATTGTTGAGGGATTAAGAAGACGTACTTTCAAAAATACTATCACTGATTTAAAAATAGTTTTTAATTCTATGGGATCACAATTTTCTGCTGTTATAACTCTTATTGTTGCAGGACAATTCTTCGCTTACGGACTTACAAAAGTTGGAGTTATCGATAGTATTATCGAATGGACAAAACATGCTGGTCTTGGTGTTCAACCTATGATTCTTGTTATGACAGGGGTTATATCTGCTTCATCAATTATAATGGGCTCTGGAAATGCACCATTCTTTGCTTTTGCTGCCCTTGCTCCTACTGTTGCAGCATCTGTTAATATTGATCCCGTTGTAATAGCTATGCCTATGCAACTTGCATCTGGAATCGCTAGAAGTGTTTCTCCTATAACTGCCGTTATTGTTGCTGTTTGTGGTATTTCTGGAGTTTCTCCTTTCCTAGTTGTCAGAAGAACTTTCCTACCTATGCTTGTTGGTTTAGTTGTTTTATTAGTTTCAAATATGATTTTATTTGGATAATTTCTATTAAATGGAGGTTTTTATGGATTTAAATAACTACTTAAAAAATTTAGAAACTTTAGTTAACGTAGATTGTGGAAGTAATACACCTGATGGATTAAAAGTTGTAACTAAGTTTTTTGAAGAACTTTATAGCGATTGGATTGTAGAATATCACGAATTAAATAAAAACAACCCTGTTCTTGTTATAAAAAATAGAGATGTTGAAAATTTCGATTTTCTATTCATTGGACACAACGATACCGTTTTTCCAGAGGGAACTGTAGCTAAAAGACCATTTAAAATAGATGGAGATATCGCTATGGGGCCTGGTGTTTATGATATGAAATCAGGTTTACTTTCTATGTATGAAGTTGCCAAAGAGTTCAAAGACTCAAAGTTAAATATCTGTATTATTATAAATACAGATGAAGAGATTAGTTCATTGATTTCAAGAGATTTAATTACTGAAATAGGTAAAAAAACAAAATACGCTCTAGTTTTTGAACCTGCTAGAAAAAATGGAAATATGGTTTCAGAAAGAAAAGGTTTAGTTAAATACGAAATCACTTTTAAAGGAAAGGCAGCTCATGCTGGAATCGCGCCTCAAAATGGTATTAACGCTATTGTCGAAGCTTCAAGATGGGTTTTAGAAATTTCAAAACTTCATAATTTAGAGATTGGAAACTCTATCAATGTCGGAATTATCAATGGTGGATTCGGAGTAAATACTGTTCCTGACAAAGCCTTTATAAAATTTGAAGGTAGATCTCACGATATAAAACATTTCGATAATATAGAGAAAGTTTTAAATAATTTAAAATCGAATCCCTATGTTGATGGAATTGAAATTGAAATAAAAGAGATCGGATATAGACCTCCTCTTGTTTTAAATGAACTTTCAAAAGTTCTTTTAAACAAATTTGATATTGCTAAAGCTGAATTAGGAGTTAAAGCTGACTGGGAAAAAACTGGTGGTGGATCAGATGCTAACTTCTTAGGAGTTCTTGGTGTTGGTGTTTTAGATGGTGTCGGTCCTATTGGTGGAAATTCTCATGAAGAATCTGAATATCTTGTTATCTCTTCAATCGAAAATCGTATTGAAATAATAAAGAAAGTTTTAAGAACATTTTTATAAGTTAGAGAGGAATATCCTCTCTTTTTTATTAAAAAAGATTTTCATAGAAAAAAATACTAAAATAATGTATAATTAGGAAAAAGAGTATATTTGGAGGTAAATTTAATGAAAATTAAAGCTTTTCCTTTGGGAAGCTATATGACAAACTGTTATTTAGTTTGGAACAATAACAACGAAGCTTCTCTTTTTGATTGTAGTGATACAAGATTAGCAGGGATTGTTTCTTTTATAAAAGAGCATAATTTGACTTTAAAAAATGTTATCTTAACTCATGGACACGGAGACCACATCGGCGGAATCAATGAAATTAAAAATCTTTTCCCTGAAGTTCAACTTTTCATAGGAAAAGAGGAAGAAAAATTTTTAACAGACGCTTCTTTAAATCTCTCTTATGCTATACAAGGTTTTGACTTTGCATATACAGGTGATTTTACTCCTTTAAAAGAAGGGGATTCTATTTTTGGATTTGAAGTTATTGATACTCCTGGTCATACAATTGGTTCAAAATGTTTTTATAACAAAGAAACTAATTTTATGATCTCGGGCGATACACTATTTAGAAGAAGCTACGGTAGATATGATCTGCCAACTGGAAATTTATCACAACTACAAAAAAGTTTAAAAAAGATTTGTGAGAATTATCCAGAAGATACTATAGTGTATAGTGCCCACACTGAACCTACACTTTTAGGAGAGGAAAAAAGAGTATTAAAATCCCAAGGAATGTTTTAGGAGGACTTAATATGGAAAATAAAATTTATGATGTTGTTATTATTGGGGCTGGACCCGCAGGTTTAACATCTGCACTTTATGCAGGAAGATCAAATCTATCAGTTTTAGTTATTGAAAAACCAAGTGTTGGAAGCCTTCTTATGGCTCATAAGATTGAAAACTATCCTGGAATTCTAGGATCACCTACTGGTAAAGATATCTACAATCTTATGAAAGAGCAAACTTTAAAATTTAATGTAGAATTTGTTGACGCTACTTTCTTAGGTTTTGATTTAACTGGTGAAAATAAAGTAGTTAAAACTGATAAAAGTAATTTTAGAGCTAAAACTATCATTATCGCTAGTGGATGGGCTAAAAATGGAGCTAAAAAACTTCCTGGAGAAGAGCAATATCTAGGTAAGGGCGTTTCTTATTGCGCTACATGTGATGGAGCATTCACTAGAAATATGACTGTTTCACTTTTTGGAAAAGGAAAAGAGATTGCTGAAGAAGCATTATTTTTAACAAAATATTCTAAAGAGATTCATATGTTTTTAACTGAAGATTCTGACGAATCAGAGGATAAAGCTCTTATGGAAACTCTAAAAGCTAATGAAAAAGTTAAAATGCACTACTCGTCTAAACTATTAGAAATAAAAGGTGAGGAGTTTGTAGAAGAAGTTGTTGTTGAAGTAGCAGAAGAAAAAATTAACTACCAAACTCAATTTGCTTTCCTATACCTAGGAACTAAATCACTAAAAGAATTATATGGTGAAGTAGCACCTTTAGATGAGAATGGATATCTTATTACAGATGAAGCTATGCATACTTCTATCGAAGGAATATTCGCTGCTGGTGATGTTAGATCAAAAATGATAAGACAAGTTACTACAGCTACTTCCGATGGAACAATTGCAGCACTTGAAGCAATAAAATTTGTACTTAAAAAACAAAATTTAAAAGCTCAATATAGTTAGAAATCATAAATTTATATAAGAAAAGTCAGAGCCCCTAAAGCTCTGACTTTTTTTATCTTAATTACAATTTAAATAGCATATCTTCATAAGTTGGTACTGGCCAAACTTTCTTTTCTACTTGATGCTCTAAAAGATCCACTATATCTCTTAGGCAACTTAACAGAGGAATAATCTCTTTATTTAAGTATTCTACTTTTTCATATAGATCTTCTATTTCATTTGCTACAACCAATTGTGATTCTAGTTGTGCTAAATAGTCCTTTAAACGATTTTTTCCAGCTAATAACTTAACTAGATGAGCTTTATCTGCTGTTAAGTATTCATCGTCACCTAATACCTCTCTTAAAGAAAGAATACTATTTGATATTTTTGAAGCATATTCCATTAAAGCAGGATATATTTCATTTCTAGCGATTCTAACCATTGAACTTCCTTCAATATTAACTTGCTTTATATAACGCTCACAATAAACTAAGTATCTAGATTCTAACTCTTCAGGAGATAAAACTTTAGCATTCTTAAATAGTTCAACTATATTTTCTTGCTTGTAAATTTTTAACCCTTCAAGAGTATTTCTTAAATTCTTTAATCCTCTTTTTTCAGCTTCAACTTTCCAGCTCTCATCATAACCATTTCCATTGAATATAATTCTCTTATGCTTCTCATATCTATCTTTAATTAATTCAATTATATTTTTCTTTAAATCTTTTGGATCCTTAGCTTCTAAAAGATCTGCATACTCTTTTATAATTGTTCCAATTATTGTATTTATAATAAATGTAGGAGTTGATGCTGAAGCACTTGATCCTGGCATTCTAAACTCAAATTTGTTTCCTGTAAATGCAAATGGAGATGTTCTATTTCTATCAGATATGTCTTTCGGTATCTTTGTAAAGT
This sequence comes from Cetobacterium sp. UBA6069, assembly GCA_002428805.1. GTDB lineage: Bacteria > Fusobacteriota > Fusobacteriia > Fusobacteriales > Fusobacteriaceae > Cetobacterium_A. The sequence goes on along the minus strand of DIXX01000076.1, from coordinate 12,231 downwards.
TTTTAACTCCAAATTCCATGCTCTCTTTTACATCTTTTGTAGGAACAATCTCATCTATATTTTTTAAAATCTCTTCTAATTCATCACCTATGAAAACAGATATTATCGCTGGTGGAGCTTCATGTCCTCCTAATCTATGATCATTTCCTGGTGTTGCACAAGATGCTCTTAATACATCTGCATATCTATCAATTCCTTCTAATACTGCCGTTAAAAATACTAAGAACTGAAGATTATTTTTTGATAAAGAAGATGGATCTAATAAGTTTTCACCTAAATTTGTTGCTAATGACCAGTTACAATGTTTTCCTGATCCATTTACACCTTTAAATGGTTTTTCATGCAATAGAGCACTTAATTTATGTCTATCCGCAACTTTTTTGATTATATCCATTGTCAATTGGTTTTGATCAACCGCTACATTCGCTGTTGCAAACATAAGGGCTATTTCAAACTGGTTTGGAGCTACTTCATTATGCTTTGTTTTAGCCATAATACCTATTTTCCATAGCTCAGCATCAATTTCATTCATTACTTTTTCAACTTTTTCTTTGATACTTCCATAGTAATGATCATTTAACTCTTGCCCTTTTGGAGGTAACGAACCAAATATTGTTCTACCTGAAAGCATTAAGTCTTGACGCTTTTCCCAGAAGCTCTTCTCTATTAAAAAATACTCTTGCTCTAAACCTAAAGTGTTTGTAATTGAAGTTACATTTGAATTAGGATCTAAAATTCTTTTCAATCTTAAAGTTTGCTCTGATATAAAATCTATTGATCTTAATAAAGGAACTTTTTTATCTAATGCCATTTGATTATATCCTATAAATGCTGTAGGTATGTATAGCGATTTAGATAATCCCTCTCCTCTTAAAAACATTGGTGACTTACAATCCCATGCTGTATATCCTCTAGCTTCAAAAGTTGATCTTACTCCACCGTTTGGGAATGATGATGTATCTGCCTCTCCTTTTATAAGCTCTTTTCCTGAGAACTGTGAAACACAGCTTCCATCTGAAGACATCGAAATAAATGAATCATGCTTTTCTGCTGTTAACTCTGTTAACGGTTGAAACCAGTGTGTAAAATGTGTCGCTCCATTTTCAGTAGCCCAATTTTTTACTGCATTAGCTATAGAATCTGCAAGTTCAATTGATAACTCTTTTTCTCCGTTTTGAACTTTTTTAAACTCCTTAAAATACGATTCTGGTATTCTACTTTTTAATTTATCCTCTGTAAAGCAGAATTGACCAAAAATTTCTAGCATGTTGTTCATAAATCCTCCTCTATTTCGTTCTACATTGTCGAACGTT
>DIXX01000076.1:0-10658 GCA_002428805.1 Cetobacterium sp. UBA6069 | reverse complement strand
TAAAAAAGAGGAGTTAAAACTCCTCTCTTGCTCCTAATTCGAACGATATTTTTTTACTCATAGCTACCATTTTCGGTGCTAAATGTGGCAGAATATGCATCATTTTCTCTCTCGTAGCCATTATTGATGCCGTTCCAACAAATTCATTATTAACTTTAAAAATCGGTACTGAAATACAATATATTCCCAATTCAACCTCTGATCTCTCTAAAGAATATCCATCTCTTCTGATTTTATATATTTCTTCGATTAAAGTTTCTCTATCTATTATTGTACTATTTGTATATTTGTATAGTAAATCTTTATTAAAAATAACATCTATATTCACATCTTTAGAGTAAGCTAAAGCTAATTTTCCAGATGCTGATGCATTCAATGGAATTTTAGTCACCGATGTACTTATTGTATAATACATTGAGTCTGATTGAACTCTATCAATTAATTTCAAATGCTCTCTTTTAAAAATAAATAGATTTACTGTTACTGAAAACTCTTCTGATATATCTACTAAATATTTATGACCTACATTTTTGATTAATACATCTTCATTCACAATAAAGCTTTTCTCTATAAAAGCTGGTCCTAATGAATAATTACTATTTTTCTCACTTTGTTCCAAATAAGAATTTTTTAAAAGAGTTGAAACGATTCCATGAACAGTACTTTTGCTTAAACCTACCTTTTCACTTATCTCTTTTAATGATAGCTCATGAACATCTTCATTAAAACAGTTCATTATATCTATTGCTCTTTGGATAGATTGTATAGTTTTTCCTTCCATAAAATCCCCTTTTATTACTTTAGTCTGAAATATCCTTCCTCTGTTTTTTCTATCTTTCCTTCTTTCAGAAGTCTACCCATTGCTCTTTTAAAAGCTTTTTTACTTATTCCAAAATACTCTTTTATTGCTTCTGGTGAGCTGTCATCATTAAATCTAAAGTGAGATTTTAAAATTTTCATCTTACCCATTATTGCTTCAGCATCCTTATCCATTTGAACAAAAGCTAATTCTCTCATAGCTAAATCTAATTTCCCATCTTCTCTAACTCTGATAACTCTTGCTTGAATCTCTTCTCCGATAGAGAATTTTTTAAAACACTCACTGTTAGGAATTAATCCGAAATATCTATTATCTACTGCTACAAACACTCCAATTTCTGGATTTATTCTGTAAACCGTTCCCTCTACAAAATCATTTTTCTTATAATCTTTATTTGGCATTAAGAAGCTATAGATTTTCATAGTTGCAGATAATCTTCCTTTACTATCCTCATATATACCTACTAAAACTTCATCACCTGGTTTTACATCTCCATCCATTTGAGCATGAGGTAATAAAAGTTCCTTTTTTAATCCCCAATCTAAAAATGCACCTAGTTTTTCATTCACATCTGCTACATATAACTTTCCAATTGTTCCAACTGTTAATGCTGTTTTTCTAAATGTAGCTATTAATCTATCTTCAGAATCTCTGTATATCATAACATCTATCTCATCACCAATATCTAATACTTTTCCTTCTAATTCGTTATTTGGTAGAAGAATGTTATCATTAGCATCCCCTGTTCCTGCATCTAAGTGTGCTCCCTTGCTGCTGAAATTATTAATTCTTAAAGTTTGTCTTTTTCCTACTCTTACCATTTTTTCCTCTCTCCTTACTATTTTTCTCCAAATAGTTTCTAAATAAATTAAATTTTTCATCTAACTTATGAGGATAGTTATTATAATAATACTGTAACAATTTTATTACAGGTTTATAATCCTCATAATTTTTCAATTTTCTTAAATCCTCTTCCTCTATACTTAATAAAGAGTAATCTTATTATCTCATACTTTTCATATTTTTCACACAAATTTAAAAAAATTATAAATTCCTGTTCGTATTTTTTATTTTAGATACCCTTCGAAATAATTTACCATACATTTTTCTAGCTTTATTTTGATCATAAGTTTTCAAAATTATATTTTTTGTTGCTTCCTCTTAATTTTATAATGCTTTCTATACTTTAATGTCTTTTCCCCTAGTGATAAAAATATAAATCTGCCCCTAAAAATAGAAAAAGCTGTTTATTATAGAGTATCAAATTTTACATATTTTTACAATAAAAAATACCTAAAATAAGTTTACTTTTTCTAAAATTTGCTTTTTAGTAATTCTATATGTTAAACTTTAAAATATCTTTTAAATTAAAGGGGGGTTATTAATTTGATCAGAATTTTACTATATGTTTTTATTATTTGTTTTGGATTTTTTTTAAGTAAATATAATTTAATTCCATTTAAACTAAAAAATAAAACTGGAATTTTACAAACAGCTTCTCTATTTTTTCTTCTAAGCATTATGGGGTATAAAATAGGAAGTGACGACAAAATTATAAAAGAGTTTCCAACTTTAGGATTATACGCCTTAATAATAGCTATACTTTCAATTTTAGGAAGCATCCTAATAACTAGACTTTTTTTTCAAAGAAGAGGTGATAAATAATGATTGGAATATGTCTTTCAATTTTTATAGGTGTTATAATTGGATTTTTTTCTAACAGTAGTTTTTTACAAATGTATTCCGATTCTTTTATCGATTTAGGCCTTTGCCTTCTCTTATTTTTTGTTGGTATTGATATTGGAGACAACTCCTCTGTTCTTTCTAACCTTAAAAAACTTGGAAAAAAGATTTGGTTTCTTCCTCTAACTACAATTGTTGGTTCACTTTTCGGTGGTTTTTTAGGAGGACTAATTCTTCCTTTATCTGTCGGTGAAAGTTTAGCTGTTTCTTCTGGACTTGGTTGGTACTCGCTATCTGCTATTGAGCTTTCAAAAGTTAGCGCCGAACTTGGTAGTATAGCTTTTTTAAGCAATGTTTTTAGAGAGGTACTAGCTATTTTAACTATTCCAATTATTGCAAAAAGAATAGGAAGCTTTGAATCAATATCTACAGCTGGTGCAACAGCTATGGATACTCTTCTTCCAATAATAAATAAAAGTAACTCTTCAGATATCTCGATTATCTCATTCTTTTCAGGAGTTGTTCTCACAAGTTCAGTTCCTATTTTAGTTCCTTTAATAATAGCTGTTTTTAAATTATAATAAAATAGAAAAGCCAAAAGATATTTACCTTTTGGCTTTTTTTAAAACAATATTAAATCATAAATGTCTTGTATTCTATATGGACTTGGTAATTTCATTTTCAAGTTATCCCAAACCCTAGTAAAACTTTCTTTATCCATCTCTTTAAGCTGATTGTATGCTTGATTTTTGTATAGAATATCATCACCACATTTTTTCATCGCACTTAAAATTTCTGATTTTATCTTTTTAAAATTATCATCTGTGATTGGCACTAAACTATAATAATCCGCTAACAGCTCTCTTTCAACACAATGCTCTAACGTTAATATTTTTCTTACTATCGTTCCCAAGTATCCAATTGATAAATTCTTACTAAACATTCCAACTCTTTCACCTTCAACTTCTATAAACGGTAAAAATATATCTTGATAATGATATTCTTGAACAGATTTTGTAAAAAATAGAAAATTCGAAAATATTGTTTTTTTCTTTATCTCTTTTTTTAAGAAAGATTTATCTACTTGATAAACTGCTCCTATATGAGGAAAAAGAGAGACTGTCAAATCATCTGAATGACAAAAGTTGACAATATTTTCTTCATAAACCTTATTTGTTTTTATTCTTCTTATAAAATAATCAGCTTGGTAAAGCTCTTCAGTCAAATTATCCACTTTAAATAAAGCGTTAAACACTCTGTTGTTATCCAACAATCTATCTTTAGTATCTATGGACACTTTTCCTAATAAATTCTCAAACTTCGTACTCTTCAAAAAGCTTTTTACAAAACTTTCATCAATTTGAGGAGTTATCTCAACATTTCCAGTTAATAATAATGTATTGTTATCCTTTATAACTTTTCCTTTTTTTAACTCTTTCAAGAAAAAAGAAAGATATTCATTTTTAAACTCTAAGAAGTACTGTGTTTCAATATCATCTAAATCTAACTTCGCTAATATCTTGTCATAATTAAAAAAGTCTAAAAGATTTATAATCCCATCTCTATTTATTCCAACCGCATTCCAAGTACAAGTATATGGTATAAATCCTCTTTCCTTATCAACCATCATACTTACAAATTGAGCTATTCCTCCACCTAAAGAGTGACCTGTTATAGATATTTTTTCTTTTGGGATTCTAAATTCATCATAAAGTTTATTAAACACCCCTAAGCCATCATAAAACTGTTTTGGTTTTACACCTAATCCTATTTTTAAATCGTTTTCTATAAAATCTTTATATGCATCTTCTAAAGGATATTTTTCACTCCCTCTATAGGAAATAACATATCTGTCATATTTTATATTTCTAAAAACTACACTATAAAATCCTGTTGAATTTTTATCTAAATCTGAAGCTCTTTTACTTTCTACGTAAAATATCTCCCAATTTGGAAGAATATCTTTAAAAAAATCATAAAATAAATACCTTGTTTTTGAATTTGAAAAATAAAAACCATCGCTATCTAATTTTAATGAATCGTTCTCTCTGTAAATTTGATTTAAATTCTTTTTATAATCCTCTTTTGAAAAATTACAATAAGAGAGTACACTAAGCAATAGATAATCTTTCGCTCTTTGCATTATACCACTCCCAAATAATCTAAATTTTTAACAATGATAAGAATAGATATGTAACTCCCATTCCTAATACCGCACCTATAATAGTTTCTAACACCGTATGTATTTTCCCCTCTACTCTCGATTGTAATACCAAAATTAAAAGGAAAAGTGATAGATAAAAAATTCTTACATCATCTGTCAAAAAGAAAATCCCTACAAATAGAGCTCCCCCAAGAGCACTGTGACCACTTGGTATTCCCCCTCTTAAAGGTGTTCCCTTTTTAAAAAAACTCTTTATTGAAATTACTAAAATTACTAAAAATACGAGTATAAAAACTATAACATTTGCATAAGATTCTTTTAATAGATCAAAAAAGCTCGCAAACTCTCCTGAAATTCTTTTATGGAATACCAAATACCCAACTATTAAAGCATTTGTCGCCGCTATAAACACTGCTCCAGCTCCAACATCTTTTGCTCTTTTTGCTAAAAGATTATAATCTGGACAAACTAAATCTACAAAACTTTCTATTGCTGTATTTAACAGCTCTGCAGCTAAAACAAGGGACATGCTAATTGATAAAACAATTAACTCCATTCTACTAACTCCTAAGAAGATTGAAACCATCAAAACCAATATTGTACAAAATGCATGAAACTTCATGTTTCTTTCTGTTCTGATAGTTTCTATTATCCCTTCGATTGCAACGTTAAAACTCTGTGTTATATCTTGCTTTGTCCCTTTTTTCATAAGCATCCTCCTACTTAGTCTCTAGTATGTCCAAACTTTCCTAAAATCTCTTCCTCTCTAGCTCTCATCTCTTTTTTATCCTCTTCTTCAATATGGTCATAACCTAATAGATGTAGCATTCCATGAGTTAAAACATAGAAGAACTCTCTTCTAAATGAGTGATTATACTCATTACATTGCTCTTTTACTCTTTCTAAAGATATTATTATGTCCCCTAAGGTATCATAAGGTCCTACCATATAATCCTCTGTTTCATGATATGCAAAAGAAATTACATCCGTTGGGCTATCCTTATCTCTAAAATCTCTATTTATTCTTTGTATATCTTCATTCCCTACTAAAGCTACAGATAAATATACTGGCTTTTCTGATTCAAACTCATCATTTAAGACTTCACAAATATACTCTTGTACCTCATCCTCTTTAATATATTCATCAAACCCCTCTATTTCTAGAGAAAAATCTAAAACTACTTCCATTTCCACTCCTTTTTTATTCTTATTCTACTTTTGTCCTGGGTATTTTATTCTAACATGGTGAATACTCATCAATACCTTTGTAAAAGTTTTAATTATTATTTCTATCTCTTTAAATGTTAATGCTGCTTCTGATAATTGATTATCCTCTATTTTAGAGTTTATAATTCTTCTTAGCATATTTTCAATTGTTATTGGTGTCTTTTCATCTAATGATCTTACTGCTGCTTCTATTGAATCTGCCAGCATTATTATAGCTGATTCCTTACTTCTAGGAATTGGTCCACTATATTTAAAGTCATCTTCTAATACAGTTGGATCTAACTGTTTAGCTTTATTATAAAAATATGCTAACATTGTAGTTCCTTGATGTTCAAACATAACATCTCTAATCTCTCTTGGAATTTTATACTCTCTTCCTAATTCATTTCCATCTTTTGTATGTGACGTTATTATTAGAGTACTTAAAAAAGGAGATATTTTAGAATGAGGATTCTCTCCCCCTTCTTGGTTTTCTACATAAAACTTAGGCCTTTTCATTTTTCCTATATCGTGATAATAAGATGCCACTCTTGCAAATATAGCATTCGCTCCTATTGCCTCTGCTGCTGCTTCTGACAGTGTTGCAACCATCATCGAGTGGTGGAACGTTCCTGGTGCCTTCATTGACAATAGTTTTAATAATGGATGAGATAAATCTCCTAGTTCTAACAATCTAAATGTTGTCAAAATATTAAACGTCTTTTCAAAATACGGTAACACAGCTATCGCTAGCATTCCTGAAAGTAGTCCTGATATAACAATCTCTCCACTTTGTAACGCTATTAAATTTTTTTCTCTTCCTATAAAATACGTTAATAATAAATACAAGAAGAATTTTGTAACTGCTAACTTCATTCCAAGAGCAATTAATTCCTGCCTTGTTGTAACCTTTTCTATCAAATATGACCCCATTAAACATGCTAAGAATGTCACTATTATAAAAACAGGATCATATCCCACTATTGGGAATAAAAACGTTATTGCCAGTAAGGTCATTATAAAAGCAAAATCTTTAGCAAATAGTATCGACATTAAGAAAAACATCATTTCAAACGGAACAACATATATATGATCTGGCTGAGTAAATCTATATGCTAAAAATCCAATTGTATATATTAAAAATAAACTTCTATAAACATTTTTATTTAATATATTCTTTTTAAACTTATTTGCTAACAAATGATAGAATATTACAGTTAAAATAATAGAGTATAAAAAGTTTGCAATAGAAAAACCTAGACTCTTTTTATATGAATATATTCCAACAGCTTCTAATAATTTAGCTCTACTGTCTGTTATTATATCTCCTTTTTTTACAAGTAAAGTCCCTGCTTTTATATCTAATATCTGATCATCTATTTGAGAGATTTTTTCTGCTATTGAATTTTTAGTTTTTGTTTCATCGTATATATAGTTTGCTGTTAAGAAGTTCTCTACGATTTTTTTATCAAAATCAGATAATTCTAAAAATAACTCATCATTAGGAGGGGAAATTGTCAAACTACCCTTCTCTCTTATAATTCCTGTTGCATAAGCTTTGTTTAAAAAACTGATAACTCTTTCTCTTGTATCCGCTAAATCTTTTTTATTTAATTGAGTCAAATCATTTATCAATTTTGGTGATAAAGGTTTGCCTATTATATCTTCAACTCGATCTAGGTAAAGTTTATTTTTCTTAAAATCCTTTTTCAAAATTTCATCAAATAAATATTCTGCACCTGATATGTATACACTTCCCGCTTGAGATACATATATATACTCTTTCTTAGAGCTTTCCATTAAATTTTTTATAATATCTTGCTTTTTATCTCTATCATTAAAAAGAATGCTTTTGGGAGAGTATATATCATTTATTGCAACGTCTCCGATATCATATTTTTGTGTATTTATTATATAACCACTTTTTGAACTAATAACTATTAACATAATCATCAAAATTAAATAAAAAATTTTCTCCTTTAAATGATTATCTTTTGTGTATAGTTCAGCATCATCTGGATTTTTCTTATTAATCTTAAAAGTTAAGCTCAAACCAAATAGCTCAATTTTTTTCATATCAGTTACTCCTTTTAAGTTTTAGAAATATCTTTTAAGATATCCTCTTTATTAAGTATCTTTATATTTTTTGTAGGTATCGCATCTTTAAAGTATTTTCCATAGCTTTTTGTTATTACTCTGTTATCTAATATTGTGACAATTCCTCGATCACTTTTACTTCTTATTAGCCTTCCTATTCCTTGCTTAAATTTAATAACAGATTCTGGAATCTGATATTCTACAAATGCATTTTTATTTTGTTGAGCTATATTCTCTATTATAGCCTCAGTAATAGGATCGCTTGGAACTTTAAATGGCAACTTTATTATAATCACAGAACTTAACTGGTCTCCTTTTATATCTACCCCTTCCCAAAAAGAATCTGTTCCAAACAAAACAGGATTTTTTATATTTTTATACATATTTACAAGCTGAGTTCTCGGAGCTTGTCCTTGAATTAACAAGTTTAATCCAGCTTCCTCTAAATCATCTTTTATCATATAATACATATAATTTAATGTCGTATAAGAAGTAAATAGTATAAAACATTTCCCTGAAGTTTTCAATATCAATTTTTTTAAAAAGTCTCTAATACTATCTATAAATTTTGGATCACTTGGATTTAAGAGATCTTTTGGAAGATATACCTTCATCTGATTATCATAATCAAATGGAGAGTGTATGACTTTCTCTAAAGTTTTCTCTTTTAAACCGATACTTTCTTTAAAATATGAAAAATCATTTCCTATAGCTATTGTTGCTGACGTAAAAATCATCTGTTTTAAATTCGTATATAAATTTTTATCTAATTCGCCATCTATTTTTAATGGTGTTGCCACTAACTTTGAATTACTTTTTTTTCCATTCACTTCAGCCCAATAAATAAATTTTTCATCATCTAAAGCATTTATGAATTTTAAATTTTCAAAAAAGCCATCCAATCTATCTATATATCTCGAGAAGTCATTTATATACCCCTCTTTATCCTCTAAATCTTTTATTCTAGCTAAAATGGTTCTAACCTTTTTTAAATATGAGGATAAATCTGCTATAAATTCATCTTTTAAATTATCTAGTTGGTCGTAAAAAATGGCTTTTTCAAACTCATTTTTTTTCAATCTGTAAGTTATACTCGACATCTGTCCTTTTGAAAAAATTTCTATTAAAAAATTAAAATAAGCTCTTCCCGATGTAAATAAATTTCGATGTTTCAGTTTTATATCATTCTCTAGATCTGATTCTGTTCCTTTTTTTCCATCATAATCTGAGATTTTTAAGTAGTTTATCAAAACATCTAAGCTTCCCGTTCCTCTTTTTTTAGATTTCTCCATTGTATATATTTGATTCATTGTCTTTGTAAATCCATATTTTGAAACCTCATATGAAAAATAATCTCTTGCAACTTTTTCAACATTATGAGCTTCGTCAAAAACAACAAGTTCATATTCTGGTAAAATTGAATACTCTGTATTAAAACCTATCTCTTTTCTTATTGCCAAATCAGAAAAATACATGTGATGATTTGTTATTAATATATCTGCTTTTTTCTTTTCATCTCTTGCTTTTAAAAAATAACACTCAGCCTTAAATGGACATTTATTTCCTGCACACATATCACTTTCACTTTGGAAATGCTCCCAAATTACATAATCTACTTCAAATGGTAATTCCGCTTTATCTCCACTTTCTGTTTTTCCACCCCATTTTAAAACCTCTTTAAACTGAGATTTCTGACCTTGGCTATACTCCTCAAAATCCACAATATCACCAGTAGCAACATTATGAAGTTTTCTATTACAAAGATAATTTCCTCTACCTTTAACTAACATATAGTTAAAATCTCCTGCAATTACCTTTTTGGCTATTGGAATATCTTTATTCAATAGTTGCTCTTGTAAGTTTATTGTATTAGTACTTATTACAACCCTTTTTTTATTTTTTATACTCCATTCTATAGCTGGTATTAGATATCCTAATGTTTTTCCGGTTCCGGTTCCAGCTTCTACAATTACCTTTGTTTCTGTATTTAAACCATTTTCAATAACCTCAGCCATTTCTAGCTGTTCATTTCTATATTCAAACTCTTTAAAAACTCCAGCTAAAAGTCCTTTTTTTTCAAAATATGGCTTTATATCTATTTTTATATTTTTTCTTTGAATCAATTCGACTATAACATAGATATCTGTAACTTCGTTATTTATAATATATGAAGCTCCATCTAATCTATTCGAATATATTGCAGCTATTTCAACATCAGGATCTGAGGGATATAAGTGCCCCGAAGGATGATTATGGATAATAACTTCACCTTTTCTCATTGCCTTTAGTATTGCAGGCACTGAATATCTATTTCCTCTAGCTAGTACCTCAACCTCTATTACTACACCATCTTCATCTGGAATACCTCTAAAAAAAACTTCGTTTCCATCTACTTTTTCTATCTCTAATCTCATTTTTTCGCATGCAATTAAAGATATTTTATCCTCTATATTCATTCTTATCCTTTCTTTCCTTACTAAATTCTATCTATAATATAATACCCTTTTTTTGAGAAAATATAAAATATTTTTTTAATTATCTTCTTTTTTTGTATAAAATATGATAGAATATCTTAGGTCCATTGTACAAATTGTGTCTCTTTTTATGCTTACCTGTCAAATTGGAATACCACACTTGGTATTAGAATCATATTGACATAAAGTGTTATTTATGTTATTATGATATGAA
>DIXX01000087.1:14587-18321 GCA_002428805.1 Cetobacterium sp. UBA6069 | reverse complement strand
AATTTTTTCTCTATCTTTTAACTTTTAAATTCCCTGATTTCATATCAATTATGAAATCTGTGTCTGGATAATCATTGATAAATCTATTCAAAACACTAAATAAAACTTTCACTCTATCTGTCACTTTATTCTCTTCAATTTTGTTATTTAAAGATAGCTCATACATAGCTCTATACTCTTTCACACGTTCATTTGAAACATCATTTAAAGCTAAATTTCCAGCATTTCTAAAACGGTATAGATCTGTAACTAAATCAGTTCCACTCCACTTTTCTAAATCTTTAATTGTAACTCCATTTCTTTTTAAAATCTCCTCTGCCCCCTTTTCATTTCCTACTGCTAAGAGGTTAAACATATCTTTTCCTGACATCGGTACAATATTCGTTTTAATATCCTCCGGCCAATCTTTTGGTAAGAATCTAAGCCTTACTAACTCTTGAATATGCCAATTTGCAAACTCTTTATAATTTTTAGATTTTAAGATATCCTTATTCCAAATATTTTTTGCTCCTGATTTTTCTAGTTGAACATACTCTTTTTCATAGTGCTCAAACAACTCATTAAATCTTGGAACCTCATCTATTCTAACTGTTTCTATTAAAGCTTCACCTTTTTTATTGTCTATCGATAAAAGCTTATAAGCTGGAACATACGCTGCTATTGAAGGAACCTGAACGTTCACTAAAAAGTTTCCATTTTCATTCTTTTTAACCCCAGTATCATTGAAATGCATATGCCCACCAAAGTGTAATTTTATTCCTGCATCCGCAAATGTTCTAGCTACTTCATCCGTCGGAACTCTTCTAAGTTCAAATTTACCTTTACCAAATATAGACTCCACTTCTTCAGAGGCTCCATTATAAAAATCTACCATTGGGTAGTGACTAAACGTAATCAGAGTTTTTCCTTTTTCTTCAGCTGCTTTAGCAACCTTTCCAACCCAATTTATAAGATGTTTTTTGTGTGTTAAAACTCTATTATATCCAGCATTTGATGCTGATGTAAATCCTTTTCCATCTTCATTTGGAACATATACATTTGAATCTATCGCAAGTAGCCACAACCCTTTCTCAGGCTCAACTAAGTAACTTCCATCTACTATCTCAAATTTTTCTTTTCCTAACTTATCTCCAGAACCTTCATAAGAGATTTCATATTTTCTATTTTTTGAAGAGCTAGCCTCTAATCCCTTTTCAAAACTATACTCATTATAGCTATATTTCGAGAATGGAGTCTCCCAGTAGATATCCGTTTTCTCAGGAATTAAACCATAACCATTTATCTGTTTCATTATATCCTCATACCCTTGCTCTTTAACAACCTCCGAGAATATAACCGAATTCACTCCATCTTTTTCTTTTATTTTTGAATTTTTACTGAAAATAGGTTGCTCTTTTCCGTTAACTCCAAGATAATCCATCTTTCCTTTATCAACCGTCACTGGCATAACAGGATCATGATTTCCAAACGTTATATAAAACTTTATCCCATGCTTTTTAGTATATTCATCCATAATCTTTTTTAGTCCCTCGATATGAACCTCTTGCCCATCATCACTAAAATCTCCTGGAAGAACGATATATTTTATATCCTTTTTTACAAGATCATCTAAAACAGCTATAAATGCAAAATAGTTTTCATTGAATAATCTTGTTGAATTCATTTGAGAATCCATTGTTCTTATTGTTGCATATTTTCCCGTTGTCTCACTTTTCAAGCCTTTAAAATCACCTTTAAAATCCCCATACACATCATGAAAATGTACATCCGATACAAATGCAACTTTATGTTGCTCCTGAGCATTTACCATTGCCGCTCCCATCACTGCTAATAATCCAATTAAACTTTTCTTTACACTAAACATATTTCTCCTCTTCCTGTAATTTCTTTACGCTTCTATCATTATATAGCAGTAAAGTTAATTTTATATTTATTTAGAGTAAAAAACATGTTAAAACTTTATTCCTATTTTTTTATATTTAAAATACATCTTTTCCCTTCAGTAGAAAAACATTTATTACATGATACACACTTTGGCTTTTTTAAATCTCCTGACTTCCAAAGATTAACCAAATTAGGCTCACACGTTAAAGGTCTTGCCATTGAAATATATTCTATCTTACTTCTATTCAATATATCTTCCATAACATCAATATGTCTATTTCCTCCTATTAAGACAACCGGAGTTTTAATTTGATTAGATAATTTAATTGCATACTCTTTAAAATATGACTCATTTTCTTTTGAAACAACTATTTTTGTTCTCGCAGAAGATAAATTATTTGTTACAACCTCTTTAATAGATGAATTTCCACCTGATACCTCAATTGCATCTATTCCTAATTCAGATAACTTTCCTGCAATGTACATGCTATCTTCTTGAGTTAGCCCACCTTCTGAAACATAATCAGCAGAATTTAATTTTATCCAAACAGAAAAATCTTTTCCAACTTTTTCTCTAATATTTTGATAAACCTCTAAAATAATTCTTCCTCTATTGTCTATACCTCCTCCATACTCGTCTGTTCTCTTATTGAAGTATGGTGATAAAAATTGACTCAGTATATATCCGTGAGCTCCATGAATCTCAACTCCATCAAAACCTGATTTTTTAGCTCTTAAAGCTGCATCTCCAAATGCATTTACTAGCTCTTTTATCTCATCTTTTGTCATCTCTTGAGCCCAAGTTCCTCTAACTTCATCCTGTGCTGTTGACGGTCCCCAAATAACTCTTTCTCCCACATTATGTCTAGTCATAAATCCACCATAACATATTTGTAAAATTATATTTGTATCATAGCTATGAATTTTATCTGTAAACTTTTTATATTCCGAAATAAATTTGTCATCATATATTCCTAGCATTCCTGGATTTGGTTGTTCGTTCTCTGTTACAAATGCATAACCTGTAATTATAGTTCCAACTCCACCTTGAGCTAACTCTTCATATATATCCTCTAATTCAGGTGTTAAGTGCCCTTTTTCATCGGCTAAATCTTCCCAAAGCGCTCCTCTTACTATTCTATTTTTCATTTTTAAATTACCTAGTTTAGTTTCATCTAAAATTCTTTTCATAATAACCTCCACAATTTTCCTTCAAATAAATTATAGAATACTAACTTTTTTTTAACAAGTACGCACTTTTTTGTAACTGTTATTTTTTCTATTTTGACAATCCTAATTTTAAAGAGTATACTCTTAGTGAAATACATTTAGAAAGGAGTCGTTATGCTAATTTGGTTTATAGTTGGTTTGGTGCTTTTAGGTGTTGAACTTTTAACTTTTGGACTTATTTCAATCTGGTTTGCTCTTGGTGCTTTTTTAACAATGCCATTTTACAATTTAGCTTTAGAGCATCAATTTTACATTTTTGTTGGTACTTCTCTTCTCTCTTTACTTTTAGTTAGAAAAATTGCTTTAAAATATTTTAAAACTAATTCAAAAGAGTTAAATCGTATCACAGAAAAAGAGGTTACTATTGATGCAATCAATTTAAAGGGACATCAAAAAATTTATACAGTTTATTTAGATGGAAAAATCTGGGAAGCTGTTTCTTCTGAAAATTTTGAAATTGGAGATAAAGCTTTTGTTCAAAAAATTATAGGAAATAAACTTTTTTTAATTAAAAAATTATAGATTTTAAGGGAGGATTTTATGTTATTTATATTTATCTTAATCTTTATTGCAATATTTCTAATTGGAACTCACGTTAGAATTGTTGCTCAATCTCAAGC
>DIXX01000087.1:0-14330 GCA_002428805.1 Cetobacterium sp. UBA6069 | reverse complement strand
TTTTAATACCTTTTATTGATAGAGTTGCTAAAAGGGTATCTTTAAAGGAGCAAGTTATTGATTTTCCACCACAACCAGTTATAACAAAGGATAACGTTACTATGCAGATTGATTCTGTTATATATTTCCAAATAACTGATCCTAAGTTATATACTTATGGTGTTGAAAATCCACTAAACGCTATTGAAAATCTTACGGCTACAACTCTTAGAAATATTATTGGAGATATGGAGCTAGATTCTACTCTTACATCAAGAGATACTATCAATACAAAAATGAGAGCAATTTTAGATGAAGCAACTGATCCGTGGGGAATTAAAATTAATAGAGTTGAACTTAAAAATATTATTCCACCAGCAGAGATTCAAGATGCTATGGAAAAGCAAATGAAAGCTGAAAGAGAAAGAAGAGAATCTATACTTAGAGCTGAGGGACAAAAAACATCAGCTATACTAGTTGCTCAAGGAGAAAAAGAAGCTGCTATTTTAAGAGCCGAAGCTAAAAAGGAAGCTGCTATAAGAGAAGCCGAGGGAGAAGCTGAAGCTATTTTAAGTATTCAAAAAGCTCAAGCCGAAGCTATTAAACTTATAAAAGAAGCTGCTCCTGA
Source organism: Cetobacterium sp. UBA6069 (assembly GCA_002428805.1). Lineage (GTDB taxonomy): Bacteria > Fusobacteriota > Fusobacteriia > Fusobacteriales > Fusobacteriaceae > Cetobacterium_A. The sequence goes on along the minus strand of DIXX01000087.1, from coordinate 13,723 downwards.
TAGAAATGTCTTAACACTAAAAGGAATGGAGGCCTTTGAAAAGGTTGCAAATGGTCAAGCTACAAAAATTATAATTCCTAGTGAATTACAAAGCATTGTGACTTTAAGTGAGTTATTCCACGAAGCTAAAAAATAAAAAAAATCGAGAATATCTCGATTTAAAATTTTCTTATGGTGCCTGAGGGGGGACTCGAACCCCCAAGGTGTTAGCACCGGCGGATTTTGAGTCCGCTACGTCTACCAATTCCGTCACTCAGGCTTTTGTTACAAAGCTATTCTATACCAATTAGAGAGCTTTGTCAACTATTTTATTACAATTAAAGCAAAAAAAAGCCACTTAAAGACTTACTAACGCAAGATTTTTAAGTGGTTTTTAAATTTAATATCTATTACTTAATTATATTTTTTCTCCATTGCTATCTATTACATCTTTATACCAGTAGTAACTATCTTTCTTATATCTATTTAAACTTCCTGTTTCTTCGTTTCTATCTACATAAACAAATCCATATCTTTTTTGATAACCATTTAACCAACTCAATAAATCAGTAAAAGACCAAGTACAATAAGCAAGTACAGTACAGCCATCCTCAATTGCTTGACCCAAAGCATTTAAATGTTCTCTTAGATAATGAATTCTGTATGTATCATGAATCGAATTATCGCTTTCTAATTTATCGAAACTTCCTAATCCGTTTTCAGATATTACAATAGGTAATCTATATCTACTTGTTATTTCTCTACATAAATATGTCAATCCTAAAGGATCTATAGTCCAATCCCAATCTGTTGTTTTCAAATATGGATTTTGAGGGTTCTTAAATAATCCTGGAGTTCCTGTTACTTGAGCAGATCCTTTTTTCCCAGTTGTATTCATACTTCCATATGGTGTAACTCCGTCTATAGAATTATATTCACATACACAACTTTGATAGTAATTTACTCCCATGAAGTTTATCTCTTTTGCTGCTTTTTTCAAAATTTCTTTGTCTTCATCACTCACTATTGGAGCTATACCTTTCCTTTCTAGATATTTCATCGCTACTATTGGATATTCTCCATAAGCATAAACATCTAACCACCAATAGTTTTTTAAATCATCATAATTTAATTTTGAAATTGCATTATCTGGGTTACAATCTAAAGCATAGCTCGGAGTATATGCAAAACTTGCTCCTATCATACCTTCAAATCCCATTTCACGATATGCTAATACCGCTTTTGCATGTGCTAAAAAAGCGTAATGATTTACTTGATAAAACATTTTCTGATCATCAAATTTTCCTGGCGGATGCTGAGCTGTTAACCACCCTAAAGATGTAAAAATATTCTGTTCGTTTAAAGTTATCCAATATTTTACACTTTTACCAAAATTTTCAAATAATACCTTTGCATAGTTTACAAAATCATTAACTATTTTTTCATTTTCAAATCCACCATATTGATCTATTAAACTTTGAGGTAAATCCCAATGAAAAATAGTAACCATGGGTTCTATACCATATTTTAAACATTCATCGATTATATTTTTATAAAATTCTATCCCTTTTGGATTTACTTCTCCATTTCCATTTGGAAATATTCTTGTCCAAGCGATAGAAAATCTATATGTTTTTAATCCCATTTCTGCCATTAAGGCTATGTCCTCTTTGTATCTGTAATAGTGATCAACTGCAACATCACCATTTGTTCCTTTAAAAGTTTTTCCGGGTATTCTTACAAAATTATCCCAGTTAGACATACCCTTCCCATCTACATTATAAGCTCCCTCTACTTGATAAGCTGCAGAAGCACTTCCCCATAAAAAATTTTTTGGAAATTTATGCATATTCTCCCTCTCCTTCAATTATACTTTCTTCTTCTAACATTTTATTGTCAAACGCTTTAAAAAACGGTAAATATATTACCATTCCTATAAGTATTAATAAAATTTGTAAAATAACATATCTAAATGAACCTATTGAAGCTAAATATCCACTTATTAAAGGTGGTGTTGTCCATGGAATTGAAATTCCAGGTAACTTCGGTAAAAATCCAAAAGCTATAGAGAAATACCCTATAAGCCCAGTTAAAATAGGTGTTATAAAAAATGGTATTATTAAATATGGATTCATTACAATTGGTAATCCAAATATAATTGGTTCATTTATATTGAAACAAGCTGCCCCAACCGAAATTTTCCCAACCTCTTTAAGTTGTTTACTTTTAGAAACAAAAGCTAATAAGAAGGCTAAGGCAAAGGTTCCTCCTCCTCCTCCAAGACTTATAAAGATATCGAAGAATGGGCCTCCTAATATATTTGGGATTTCTTTTCCTGCTTCATACGCAAGTCTATTTTGATCTCCTAACAATCCAAGAACAGGTCCAATTGTTCCCAGTATAATTGTAGAACCATGAAGTCCTGCTATCCAGAATAGTTGTATAATAGCAATTATTATAGCTAATCCCCACCAACTTCCTACTAAAAATTTTAGTGGAGTAGTTAACGTTACTTTTAATAATTCATGAACATTTTGGAAATTTGTAACTTCTAAAATCAAACGAATTCCTAAAGTCCCTAGCATTAAAGCTAATGTTGGTATTAATGCAATAAAAGATCTTGCAACTGCTGGTGGTACATTTTCTGGCATTTTAATTACTATATTCTTTTTTATAAACCATGTGTACACCTCTACAGAAATAAGAGATGAAATTATTGCTCCAAAAAGTCCCGCACTTCCTGTATAAACTAAAGGAATAGCATCTACAGTTGTATTCATAAACGAAACCTTATAAGGTGTAAGAATCATAAAAGTCATAAGAGCAAGTGCTATAGATGAAAGACAATCTATTTTATTTTTCTCTGCTAGTCTATAAGATATACCAATACAAGCAAATATTGACATTATGTCAAATGTTGCCCTTACAGGATATAACACCTTCTCCATCCAAGCCTCTCCAAATAAATTTGACATAAATTCATAATATCCAGGCATTGGTAAAAAAGCTAGAATCATAAATATAGAACCAGCTATTGTAAGTGGCATAGATAAAATCAATCCGTCTCTTATCGCTTGTAAATGCTTTTGATTTCCTATTTTAGCAGCTACAGGCATAAATTTCTCTTCTAAAAATGTATTGAATTTTTCAAATATACTCATATTTCCCCCTCATGTTTATATTGTTTCTGTTGTATTTAAAATAAAATTATATACAGCTCCTATTTTGCCAGAATCATTTAAAAATTTACATCTTTGTATTTCTGGCATCTCTAAAGGACATACATCTTTTTTTATAATTTGGATTTTTTTTTCTATTTTTTCTATAAAATCTTCTCTTTTAGTTATTTCTCCACCTATAAGTATTTTTTCAGGATTTAAGCTAACAGCCAAGTTATAAATAGAATACGCTAAAGAATTATAAAACTCTTCTATTATTTCTATAGCAACTATATCTCCAAGTTGAGCTAATTCAAATATTCTTTCTCCTGTTATTTCCTTCCAATTAACTCCTTTTCTTTTTGAATAGGCTTGTATTAATCCTCCTCTTACACTTCCAGACATACTCAAACTAGCTTCTTCATAATTTTCTCTTCTATCCGTTATCATAAAGCCGAATTCACCAGCAGCATATTTTGAGCCTCTTACCATTTTTCCATCAATATATATAGCTCCTCCAACTCCTGTTCCTACTGTTAAACAAATAAAATTTTGACATTCTTTAGCATTCCCAAGCCACTTTTCTGCTAGAGCTACACAATTTACATCATTTTCTAATTCAACAGGAATTCCAAGATATTTTTCTAACTCCTCTTTAAAGGCAAAATTATATAAATCGTGTAGTGCTCCTCCAGTTATCATGTACCCTTTTTTTACATCTATTACTCCAGGCATACTAAATGCCAATCCTTCTATTGAGTAACGTTTTTTTTGAAATTCTTTGACAATCTCTTCTATATTTGAAAATATAATTTTTTTATTGTCTTCTGTTAAAAAATTACCACTTTCTAAAATTTTACCATTTTTATCAATTAAAGAATATTTTGTTTTTGTTCCACCAACATCAAAACTTAAGTACATCTTTTCTCCTTTTTTGGAAACCGCTTTCCTAAATTTCTTTAAATGAAAGAGAAACTAAGTTTCTCTTTCATATAATTTTAATTCTCCATTATATACATTTTTCTTTATAGAGCCTCCTTCTATCAACTCTAAAATTGCTTCTACAGCTTTTTCTGCCATTTTATCTAGATTACAACCTATTGTTGTGATTCTTGGTCTATATAAACTTGAAATTTGGTTGTTATCAAATCCGATTAATTTAATATTTTTATAATTTATACCATTATCCGCTAAAGCTTCTAGACACCCTATTGCCATCTCATCATTTGCACAAAATATTCCTTCTGGAATTTCTCCATTTTTTATAATTTGATTAAATATATTCTTCGCTATATCAAGTTGAAATTCACCTTTTAAAACTTTACATATAACACCATTGCCATCAATTTCATCTAAAAAACCTTCTTTTCTTTGTACACTAGGTAATTTATTTTCTTGTCCTGTAAAATGATAGATCGTTTTTAAATTCTTTTCTAATAAATATTTAGCAGCTAATTTACCACCCTCATAATTATTTGAATTAATAAAAAATACATTCTTTGAATTACTTTCTGCTTTGTAATCAAATATTACTAGCTTATACTCATCTTGAATTATATTTTCTAATTCAGGTTCATTTAAAGTCGCTCCTATTACAATTGCACCTTGAACTGTTCCATTATCTATTAACTGTTTTATTCTTACTTTTTGTTTCTCTGTTTTTATAAGAGAAATTAAAACTTTTACATCTTTTTCTTCAGCTTTCTCTATTATTAGTGCAATGATATATTGGAAAAAATAACTTCCTAATCCACCTTTATCAAATATAAATATTCCGATAACTTTTTCTTTTTTCCCTGCTAAATTTCTAGCTTGAATATTCGGCTCAAACTCATATTTTTTTATAACCTTCAATATTTTTTGACGAGTTGATTCAGGGATTCCAGGATAATTATTTATTACTTTAGACACAGTAGCTTTTGAATATCCTGCTAGTTTAGCTATATCATCAATTTTTATAAGACTCACCTCATTTTTTATCTTTATACAATTGATGTTAGCTCTTTTTTTTTATCTTGTCAAGTTTTTTACCACCACGCAGAAACTTGGAAACCAGTAATTACATCTTCAACTGTTGAGCTCAACTTAACATTATTATCAGTTTTTTTCGTCTCATCTCCTATGTAAGTTACAAATAATCTCAATGATGTTTCTGCACTTCCAACATAATATTTTAATTGAGGTCCTGCTGAAATTTTATAAAATTTATGATCTTCAGTATTTCCGTTATATGCTTCTGCATCTCTACGCCCTATACCAGCTTCTATCCATAAATCTAAATTCTGATTTACATAGTAGATAGGTCTTAAAACCAATGCATCTGATTCTAATTTATTTACTCTCCAAGAATTTTGAAACTCTGTTCTATCATAAACCGTTCCATCAGCACCTGGATAATTATAAGCATATGAATCGTATTTTCTCGCTTCAATATTTTCAGCACGAAGACTTCTATAACTTACAAGCATATGAGTTCTTTTTCCAAGCTTAACTGTTCCTCCTAAACCTAACTGATATGTTACCGCATCATCAGCTGCTCTTTTATTAAAATCAGTATCAATTTTTCCAATTCCCTCTCCTGCCAATAAACCTGTTGAATATTGTAAATAATGTTGACCTTTCCCCTCAAAACCAAAGAAGTTATTTGGTTGATAATAAAGTCCTAAATATAAACCATCATCAGCTGCTTCTCTCTTTGTTACTGTTGCACTTTTATAATCATCATTATCTGTTACTTCCTTTATATCTGCATTATCAGTCGCATGGGCATACATAATCTCTCCAGCTATATCTTTATAAGTGTATTTAGCTTTATAAGCTCTAATATCCTCGGATATTTTTTTATCCCTTTTATCTCTTTCAGCTACTTCTCCATCCTTAAAATCATTCGAAATGTAACTTAAACTCAAATCTCCATCCCACAGTTTAATTTTTTCAATACCTAGTCCAGTTCCATTAACATCTTGATAATAATAATCTAAAACTTCAACCTGCTGATCATCCCATTTTTTCTTACCCGCTATAATTGTAGAGTCTTTAAATGCTCCTGAAAACATAGGAACATTTCCCATCTCAACATATAATTCAGTAAGATCGATTTTACTACTATCTCCTACGCTATTATCATAATTATCACTCCAACTTTCAAGTTGAACAGCTAGTTTTGTCCAAGCTCCATTACTTTGAGTGAATTTTTTAGATAAATTAATGTTGAAGTTTGTGTCGTACTCATTTCCCCATCTTCCAACATACTCTTTATTTTTACTGTAACTATTTTTATTTCCATTTTTCATATTCCCTTCTGCACCAGTTCTAAGATATCCGTGGAATTGAAGTTGATCATCTTCAGTTTTAGGTTTTGCTTGAGTACTTAAACTTAATTTTTTTTCATTTTTCTTTATATTTAATTTTTGTTTATTCAATTCTTTATTTTGATTTTCAATAATTTGTTCTAACTTTTCAATCCTTTGATCTAAACTTAATTTCTCTCCTTCAGCTGAAGCTTGAAGTGCTAATGTACATAATAAACTTAACAATACAAATTTTTTCATTATTTTTTACCCCCCTTAAATCCTAAATCATATACTTTTATCGAATCTATCTCAAACTGTTGTGGGAATACTTCTGAATCCACTCCTTGTTGTCCTCCCCAAGCTCCTCCTACTGCTATATTTAAAATTAAATAGAACTTTTGATCAAATGGCCAAGCATCTTTTCCTGCATTTTCATTTTGGTAAGTGAAATATAAAATATTATCAAAATAAACCTTTATCACTTTTGGAGTCCATTCTAATGAATAAGTATGAAAAACATCAGATACTTTCTCTCCTTCTATTTGACCACTTTTTTGGTTTGAATTTTTCCAATAATATTTTTCTGTATGAACAGTTCCATGTATTCTATTTTGATCAAATCCTACATGTTCCATTATGTCAATTTCTCCACTTTTTGGCCAATCTCCATATACTGAATCGGTAGGCATTAACCAAATTGCTGGCCAAGTTCCAAGACCTTGAGGTAATTTAGCTTTTACTTCTATTCTTCCGTATAAAAAATCTTTTTTTCCTCTTGTTACAAGTCTTGCTGATGTATATTCGTTATTTTCATAAGCTTCGTTCCAAGCTGTTATCGTTAATTTCCCATCCTCTACATAAGCGTTATCTGGATTTTTTTCCGTATAATACTGAAGCTCTGCATTTCCCCAGCCATTTCCGCCAACATCATATCCCCAATCACTGTCTTTTGGAAGCCCTTCATAATCAAACTCTTCATTCCAAATTAAATCTCCAAAATATTTTTCTATTCTAATTTCATTCAAATTTTGTTTATTACCAATTTTCTTTATAATTATTTTTCCTGTATTTGTTGATTCTCCTGTATTTTTTAATAAACATTCTTTATTATCTCTGTTTAGTTCAAATGTTTTCCCATTTTCAATAGAAATAAGGTATTTTTCGTCAGCTGAAATATTTCCACTTATTTTAACTAAATAATCTGAATCCTCCTCTAAAACCATAGTTTTTACAAACTCTTTTTCTGATTTTAATTTTTTTATAAAGTCTATATCCTTGGCTGTTAAAATATTTTCTCCTTTTCCTGTTACTGTATATTTATGTTGAACTTGAAATTTAGCTAAATTTATCATTCTATTTAAATCAATTGTTCCTATTTTTTCTAAACTTACTTCGCTCATTTTTATCTTTTCATTCGTTTTTGTAAACCAAAATTCAAATCTTGCTTTTTCATCCTCTTCTGCAAGCATTTCAAAATCAAATACATATTCTTTTTGATTTGGAGAAACTACAATCTCTTTTTCCCAATATCCATAATAACTTCTTTCCCCATCAGATCCTATTTTGACTGTAAGCTGTGTTTTTTTATCTGTATCAGCTTTAAATTTTAATTTGTATATTCCTCCAGCTTCTAATTTTAATGGAGCTTGTATAACTTGTAATCCGTACGCTGGGGCTTTTGTATTTTTAGAAATAGCTATCAAATCCCCATTTACTATTTCTACACTCCCTTCTCCACTAGAATTTTCATATTTAATCCATGAATTTTCTGTATTTACAACCCCCATATTATTTGGAACAACTGATGATAATGGTTTTTCAAAAGATGAATTTTTTAATAAGTTTGCTCCAAAAACCATTTGTGAAAAAAGCATGGATACAACAAGTGTTACCTTTCCTATTTTCATAACCCCTTCTCCTCCGTTTTAATATTTTTTTATTTTACGAAACCGATTTCCTAAATAAATTTTATCAAATAATGTATTTTTGTCAACCATTTTATTTTTTTATAATCACAAACCCTCGTTTTCATTATGTTTTTTTTAAAAAAATTAATAAAAACAAAAAATATATTGACTTTTTTATTTTTTAGTCATATTATCTATTCGATAAAAGACGATTATATTTAGAACATAAAAATCTTTTTAAAAACAAAATCGCTAGGAGGATTTATCCATGAAAAAAATATTACTATGTTGTTCTGCTGGAATGTCTACAAGCTTATTAGTTACAAAAATGAAAAAAGCTGCTGAAGAAAACAAATTAAGTATCGAAATCAATGCCGTTGCACTAGAACTTTTTGATGAAAATTTACCAAATTACGATGTGTTTTTATTAGGTCCTCAAGTTAAATTCAAAAAAAATGATTTCCAAAAGAAAGCGGATGCATATGATAAGAAGGTCGAAGTAATTAATATGATAGACTACGGAACTATGAATGGAAAAAAAGTTCTAGAATTTGCTTTAAGTTTAATTAAATAATTTAGGAGGATTTTTTATGAATAATACAGAATTTATTTCTGAAGAAACTTTAGAAAAAATTATGACTGGAGTAGCGGTTGCAGGAACTGCTAAATCTTTAGGTAAAGAAGCTCTTGCTAAAGCTAACAAAGGAGATTTTAAAGAAGCGCGAAACCTTTTCTCTTTAGCAAAAAAACAATTTATTGAGGTTCACGGATATCATTTTGACTTCATTCAAAAAGAGGCTTCTGGTGAAAGAGTAGACATTTGTCTTTTACTTGTCCATATGGAAGACCATATTATGACAACATCTTTATTTCTGGATTCTTTAGAAGATCAAATAAATCTTATTGAAAGAGTTTGTAAGTTAGAAAATTTAATTAATAGTAAATAAGCTATTTTTATTCCACATACAACAATAAAAAGGCTATCATTTTTTAATTTGATAGCCTTTTTTACTATTTTTTTGTAGATTTTAAAGTTTCTTCTAAAGTTTTGAACGAAAACTCCAAATCTTTTGGTGATCCACCTGTATTTAACATTATGTTATTTTTATAATTCGCTGATAAAACAAAAGCATAATCCTTTATTGAGGGATTTGAAAATACTAAAATTCCATTTCCAAAATCAGATTCTGCTGCTACTAAATTAAATCCTTTTTCTCCTAAAAGATTTATTGAGTTAGCTATTGCTGTATTTAAATCCGCATAACTTTTATACTCTACAACCTCAGTGTGAGCGTTATCTTTTTTAAAATTAAACCCTACTTTTTCAGTTGCATACTCTAATTTATAACCATTATTTTCCATCTTCTGCTTTAAAGTTGGAAAATTGTAGTTATCACCACTTGCAAACGCACTTAGAGATAGTGTTAGAGAGAATAAAAACAAAAATATTTTTTTCATAGACTTCCTCCTAGAATATTAATAATAGTATCTTCTTCTATAATAGTTTTTTTGTCTTTCATGACCTATTGCCGATCCTGCTAGAGCTCCTATTCCCGCTCCTATCAATGTACTCGTTGTATCTCTACCTATAAGCTGCCCTGCAATAGCTCCAACAGCTGCTCCACCTACTGCATTTCTTCGAACATAAGGTGTATTATAAGAAGCAGAACATCCAACTAAGATAGAGATTAAAACTGAAAGAAAAACCAATCTTTTTAGCATAAAAACCTCCTCAAATAAAAAAATAATAAGACTTAAAACATTTTACTAAATCTAAACAATCCTTCCTCTAAAAATAAAATCTAATTTTTAGAATAAAAAAAACTTGACTTTTGAATATTTTAATACTATGATTAGTAAATAAAAAAACTTAGGAGGAAAATATGTCAAATCTATTCGTTAATTTAAACACATTACATCATCATCATAGATATTAGAGTTTGTTACTATGAGTTTTCGTAGATACAGACTCTTGTTGTTTTGACTTGAGTCTGTATCTATGATGTGTGAATAACGAAGAAGATAATCATATTTTCTTAGAGCCATCTAGATACGTCTAGGTGGCTTTTTTGTTTTTATAAATTTATACGGAGGTTATATCATGAAAAAACTATTTAAACTTTTATTTTTAACAATTGCTATTTTTACTACAACTTTCTCTAAAGATAACTCTTTAGAAAAAATACAAAAAAAAGGAGAGATCATTATTGGTCTTGATGATACCTTCGCTCCTATGGGATTTAAAGATGAAAATGGAAACATTATCGGATTTGATATTGATTTAGCTAATGAAGTTGCTAAAAGAATGGGAGTTAAAGCTACATTTAAACCAAGTGAATGGGATGGAATTATTTTCGATTTAAGAAGTAAAAAAATCGATTTAGTCTGGAACGGAATGACAATAACTCCTAGTAGAGAAAAACAGATTCTTTTTTCTGAACCATATTTTGACGACGATCAAATTGTTATTGTAAAAAATAGTTCTATTCAAACTTTAGATGATTTAAACTCTAAAGATATTGGAGTTCAAATGGGAAGTACATCATACTTCGCTTTTGAAGCTTCAAAATATTCAAAAGATGTTAAAGAGATCAAAAAATATTCTACAAATGTAGAAGCACTTTTAGATTTAGAAGCTGGTAGAACAGATGCTGTTATTATGGACGCTGTTGTTGGTAGATACTATATTGCTAAAAAAGATGGGTTTACTATAGTAAATGAGCCTATCGCTAGAGAAAAAATGGGGGTAGGTCTTAGAAAAGAGGATATCTCTTTAAAAAATGAAATTGATAAAATTTTAAATGAGATGAGAGTTGATGGAACGTTTAAAGAAATCTATAGAAAATGGTTTGGAGAGCAATAATGGAAAATAACTTAATCTATATACTAAAAGGTTTAAACCTTACATTAAAACTTTACTTTTTCACACTGATTTTTGCACTACCTTTTGGTATTTTTCTATCACTTGGAAGAGTTTCAAAATCAAAAATATTGAATAACAGCATACAAATATATACTTGGATTTTTAGAGGAACTCCACTTTTACTGCAACTTTTCTTTGTTTACTATGGTCTGCCTGTAGTTGGAATAACTCTTGATCCTTTTACTGCAGCTTTAATAACTTTCGTTATCAACTATTCTGCTTATACATGTGAAATTTTTAGAGGAAGTATTCTTGGAATAGATAAAGGACAGTATGAAGCTGCGACAGTTTTAGGATATAACTATTGGCAAACTATGTTTAAAGTTATTCTTCCTCAAAGCTTAATTACTGCTATTCCTTCTCTGTCAAACGAAGCTATCGCTCTTATAAAAGATACATCTTTAATTTCAGCTATCGGTATGGCAGAAATTCTGAGAAACTCAAAAGAGATTGTAACTAGAGAGTTTAGTATAACTCCTTTTATTCTTTGTGCTGGAGTTTATCTAATACTTTCAACAGTTATAATCTTTATATTAAAAAATATTGAAAAAAAGGTGAATATATAATGGGTATTAAAGTAAATAATCTAAATAAACAATTTGGAGATAGTGTCGTTTTTAAAAACTTAAATCTAGATATTCAAAAGGGCGAGATTGTATCTATAATAGGCCCCTCTGGTAGAGGAAAATCAACTTTTCTAAGATGTGTAATTGGACTAGAAGATTATAACTCTGGTGAGATTATCTGTAATAGAAAAAAGATGGGCATGGTTTTTCAAAACTTCAATCTTTTTCAAAATAAAACAGTTTTAGAAAATATAGTTGAACCTCTAATTTTAGTTGATAAATTAGATAAAAAAATAGCTCATGAACGTGCACTCTCACTTCTTCAAAAAGTTGGATTAGAAGATAAAAAAGATTCATATCCAAAGTATCTTTCTGGAGGACAGCAACAAAGGGTCGCAATTGCTAGGGCTTTAGCTAAAGAGCCTGAAGTTTTACTTTTTGATGAACCTACATCAGCTCTTGATCCCTTTATGACAAATGAAGTTCTTAAAGTTATTGAAGACTTAAAAAATACTAGTGATATTACAATGGTTATTGTCAGTCATGAAATGGATTTTGTTAAAAAAGTTTCTACTAGAATAGTCGAATTTTAATCTTTGAAAATATTTTTTCATAAAAATTAAAGTAAGAATTTACTTTTTATATTTAATGTGATAAAATTAACAAGAACAATATAAATAGGAGATAAAATTTTATGAAAAAACTTAATAGTAGTACAGCAATAATTATTTCTATGATACTAGGTATAGTATCAGGAATTTTCCTACAGGAAAAAGCAGTTATCTTTGCACCTTTGGGAGATCTTTTTTTAAAACTAATTACAATGCTAATAGTTCCGTTAGTATTTTTCAATATCATTCTTGGAGCTATGTCTCTTGGAAAAACAAAATCAGCAGGAAAAGTTGGTTTCTTAACTTTAAGTTATTATTTGGTAACATCATGTATTGCAGTAGTTATTGGAATAGGTGCTGGATATATCTTTAATCCTGGAGTTGGAATAGTAGTTCCAGCATCACTATTAGCAAAAGATGGAGCTTTTGCAGCTGCAACAACAAACCCTGGATTCTGGAGCACAATTTTAAGTATGATTCCAGACAATCCATTTAAATCATTAATTGAGGGAAATATTCTTCAAATTATATTCTTCTCTCTTTTCTTTGGAATTTGTATGTCTAAACTACCTGATGAAAAACAAAAACCAGTTATTGATATTTTAGAAACGATAAATGATACCTTAATAAAAATGGTTGAGAAAATACTTTTAGTTGCACCGATAGGAGTTTTTGGTTTGATGGCTAATTCAATAGCTCTTTTCGGAATAGAAATCCTAGTGTTAGTTACAAAACTATTCTTAGTATTCTCGTTAGCCTTAGCTTTAATTCATTTTGGAATGTTACCAGGACTTGTAAAATTATTTACGGGTATCTCTCCAATAAAGTTTATTAAAAAAACAGCCCCAGCTCAGATTTTAGCTTTCTCTACAGCTTCATCTATGGCTGCTTTACCTGTAAACACAGAGTGTTGTAAGCAACTTGGAGTTAAAAACTCTACAGCTTCATTTATTTTACCTCTTGGAGCTACTGTTAATATGAATGGAAACTCTATGTTGTATGGACTTCTTGCTATGTTCTTTGCTCAGATGTTCAATATAGAATTAGGACCAGCTCAATACATTGGAATAGTTTTAACATCTGTTCTTGGAGCAGTTGGAACTGCTGGAGTTCCTGGACCATCACTTCTTGTTGTAGCTGTTCTAGCTACTGCTGGAATCCCAGTTGTCGCTTTACCATTAGTTTTTGGAATTGATAGAATTATGGATATGATGAGAACATCTACGAATATCTTAGGAGATGCTTCTTGTGCTGTTATTATGGAAAATATTTTATCTAAGGATGAA
>DIXX01000092.1:16739-19738 GCA_002428805.1 Cetobacterium sp. UBA6069 | reverse complement strand
AATTTAGAGTAGATTTTCAACCATAGATTTAAAAGCTTAGGTATAAAATAGGTTTGAAAAAAATTTCCTCACTATCTATAAAGTTTTTTAAATTCTCTGTATTAGTTAAAGATTTGAAAGATATAATCTTTTGTATAGGAAGTAAGGAAGATTCGAAAATTGATTTTAGATCCTCTTCGTAAGCTACCTCAGTGACACTGTAGTTATCAGATATTTCTAAATCTGTAGCTAGAGCTTTAATTGTAGTATTAAGGCTACCTAAAGAATCTATAAGTCCATTATTTAAAGCTTCTTCACCTAACCAGATTTTTCCTTGAGCAATCTTTTGAACATCTTCAAGAGGCATATTTCTACCGTAAGCAACTCTATTTAAAAATTCGTGATATACTTTTAAGTTAGCAGAATAAATTTTTTCGTTTCTTTCTTCACTCATAGGAGAGGTTAATGAATATAAATCAGAAAACTTTCCTAAATTAATTTCATTCATATTAATACCAACTTTTTCACTTAAAGTTTTAAAGTTTGGAATCAAGCTAACTACTCCAATAGAACCAGTGATACTATTTTTATCAGCAAATATTTTTTTTGCAGCTGTTGAAATATAGTATCCACCAGATGCAGCAACACTTCCAATAGATACATAAACAGGTTTTTCAATATTTTTAATAGAGTTATAAATAATATCAGAAGCTAAAGCCGATCCACCAGGAGAGTTAACTCTAATAACAATACCCTTAACGGAACTGTCTTTTTCTGCTTTTTCTAAAGCTGATATAAAATTATCTGGGGTAATTGTACTTGCCGTAGGATTTCTAGATGAAAGATAGTTTATTTCTCCATCAGCATATATAATTGCTATTTTGTTGTTTGTAGAAATATTTTTTAAAGTAGAGTTATAGTTTTCTATTTCTGTTACATTATCAATATTTTTCTCTTTTTTGAAGTCTTCCCAGTATTTAAGAGTAGTTATTAAACTGTTTTTATATAAAACTTCAGAAGACTCACCCATAAGCTTTCCTTCTAGAATTAAGTTATTAACATTAGAGTCTTCAAGATCAAGATTTTTTGAAATATCTTCTACAAAATATGAATATCCTTTATCTAAAACTCTTTTTAAGTCAGAACGATTTTCATCTGACATCTCACTTTTAGTATAGTTTTCACCATAAGTTTTAAAATCTCCAACATGAATAACATTAACATCAACTCCTAATTTTTCAGTTAAATTTTTAAAATAGGGTATGTCTTTATTATATCCACTTATATTAACCGATGTTGAAGCAGATGGTGGCATTAAGCTTTCAGTAGAATAGCTACTTAAAAGTAAGGAGTTGTTATCCATTAAAGCTCCGTATGAATATATAGGCTTATCAGAGGTTTTAAATTCGTTTAAGATCTCTCCAAGCTCACTAATTTGATTTTTACTTAAGGTATTGTTATCAAAGAATAATAAAAGTCCCTCTATATTTGAATCATCTTTTGAAAGGCTTATAGTCTTTAAAAGTTGATAAAAATTAATACTTTTAGAGCTAAAGCTTAGTGGATTCTGAATAAGAGTTTCTCCGTAAGTTTTAGAAAGATCAATTTTTAAATATGATTTTTTAGTAATAGGAGTTTTTTTGTTATTCGAAAAATAGTTAAAAGCGATAACTCCTAAAAGTAAAAGAAAAGCAAATTTTATAATCATTGATGAAATCTCTTTAATTATAAATTTAATAAAATCAATAAACCATTTAAAAATAAACATATTAAATAGCACCCTTTTCTTTTTCTAATTCAGCTTCTAATAGATCAATTAATCTATTAAATTCAGCAGAAACAGCTGTGAAAGAATCTTTTTTACTTAAATCTACACCAGCTTTTTTCAATTGATTCATTGGATGATCATTTCCTCCTGATTTTAAAAGAGTTAAATATTGTTCTTTAGCAAGCTCTCTTTCTTTTTCAGAATATTTTAAATTTGTTATTCTGTCATATAGATTTGCAGAAGCAGCAAAACTAGTTGCATATTGATAAACATAGTATGGTGAATTAAAGAAATGTGGAATTCTAGACCAAATAATCTTTTGCAGTTCATCCATAGTAAGTTCATTTCCAAAATAATCTTTAAATAGATTTTCCATAATTTTATTTAAGACTTCTGGAGTGATAGCTCCACCTTTTTCCACAATTTCATGAGCTGCATACTCATAATCAGCAAATAAAGTTTGGATATAGTAAGTCCCTACAATTCCACCGATAGCTTGCTCGATAAGGGCTATTTTCTCTTTAGAATCTGTTGTATTTTTTAGCATGTTATCTAAAAGTAATCTTTCATTGAATGTAGATGCAACCTCTGCAACAAAAATAGTATAGCTACTTGTAGGATAAGGTTGGTTTTCAGTAGATAACATAGAGTGCATAGTATGACCTAGTTCATGCGCTAAAGTAAAAACAGCGTCCATAGTACCATTGTAATTTAAAAGCATATAAGGATGAACGTCATATATATTTAAAGAGTAAGCTCCACTTCTTTTATTAGGTGTTTCATAAACATCTAACCATCCTTCACTAAGAGCAGTATTTAAACCTTTGTAGTAATCTATTCCTAAAGGTTTCACTGATTCTAAAACAGTATTCTTAGCTTCTTCATATGAAAACTCTTTATTGTAATCTACAATATTGATTGAGTTATCGTAATAGTAATAATTTTTAAGACCTAAAGCTTTTTTTCTTAAAGATATATATCTTTTAAGAGGTGCTGTATTTTCTCTAGTTGATCCAATTAAAGTTTTATATACATCTAAAGGGATATTTTTAGGATTTAAAGCTTTTTCTAAACTAGAAGCATAATTTCTAGATTGAGCAGAAGCAAAATCTCTTTGAAGGATGCTTTTATATATTGCAGCATATGTATTTTTATTAGTATTGAAAGAGTTATAAAGAGCTTCAAAAGCTTTTTTTCTATCCTCTTGATCTCTATTTGTTGAGACTATTTTAGAATAAACTCCATTAGTAAC
>DIXX01000092.1:14047-16489 GCA_002428805.1 Cetobacterium sp. UBA6069 | reverse complement strand
GTAGAAAGTTCACTATAGATGTCAGAAGGAACTCCTAAATATTGACCAAAGTATGAAAGTAATTTTTCTTTATCATTAGACAACACATGTTCTTGTAGTCTATATATTTCCATCAAAGGAAATCTGTTGTTCTCTAGAGTTTTGTTTTCCTGAATCCAAATTAACATAGTTTCTTTTGGAATTGTTAAAATTTCTGGTGTAATCCAAGATGAAGAGATAGAGTAGTTTGCATATATACTTTCAATCTCTTGTAGTTTAACAGATGCATTTTCATTAGTGGAATCCAAATCTCTTTGTAGATATGGGTATAGGTAAACTTTATCCAATAATCTAGAAACCTTCTCTTCTAATTCTATAAACTCAATAAAAGTTTCAGAGCTTTGTGAGATTTTCCCTTCATATTTAGGAACCTCAGTCATGAGTTCTTTAAGTTTTGTTAAATCTTTGTCCCATTCATTCCAGTTAGGGTAGATATCATTTAAATTCCATTTGTATTCTTGCGAAATATTATCTCTATTTTTTTCCATAGAAAAATCCTCCTTAGTATTTTTTAGTATAGGTTGTTGCAAAGTTTCTTGAGAGTGTGACGATTTTTTTTCATAAAAATATTTTCCAATAAAAGCTGTGTTAGCAATAAGCATAAGAACTATAAATTTTTTCATCGAATCCCCCTATCTTCCTTTAATATATTTTATATATTACAATAAAAAATAAAAAATAGAAAGAAAAGGTTTCCCGATTCTTTCTATTTTCTTCATTTTTTTACTTAATTAGTTATCTATTTGGTCTTTTGGTAGGATTTTATTTAATGTTACTCCTATAAGAGCCGCAATAGCAAGTCCAGAAAGTGAAACAGTTTTCCAAATGATGATATTATCAATAGCAATTCCAAGAACAAAGATAAGAGATGCTATTAAAAGGTTTCTAGAGTGTGAGAAATCTATTTCAGCATCGATAACTGTTCTAACACCAACTGAAGCAATCATTCCAAAAAGAATAACTGAAACTCCTCCCATAACAGGTGTAGGAATAGTCTGTAAGATAACTCCAAATTTACCAATAAAACTAAGAGCTATAGCATAGCAAGCTGCGATTCTAAGAATTGCAGGATCATAAACTTTTGTAACCGCAAGAACTCCAGTATTTTCACCGTAAGTAGTGTTAGCAGGTCCACCTAAAAGTCCAGCAGCGACAGTTGCAACTCCATCTCCTAAAAGAGTTCTTGAAATCCCAGGATTTTTAAAGAAATCTTTTCCAACTACAGCTCCGTTAGTTGTGATATCACCTATATGTTCAATAAAAACAACAAGAGCGATAGGGGCGATAGCTAAAACCGCAGTTGTAGAAAACTTAGGTAAAGTAAGTAGATCTTTTAAGGCTTCAGGTGAGAATCCAATCCAGTTAGCAGCAGCTATAGGAGTAAAATCAACTAATCCTAAGAATATAGAAACACCATATCCTAAAATAACAGAGATTAAAATCGGAACTAGTCTAAAGAAAGACTTTTCTAAAATCGAAATTGTAATCATAGATATTATAACAATCATAGCTACAGCCAAGCTTTTTAAATCAAAGTGTCCATTAGAATACCCAGCCATTGACAGTGCAACAGGACTTAATCTAAGTCCAATAACCATAATAATAGGACCAACTACAACAGGTGGGAAGAAAGATTTGATTTTTTCTACACCGAAAACTTTAATCATCCAAGACATGAAGATATAAACAAAACCAGCAGAGATAACTCCACCTTTAATAGCCGCAATTCCTTCTTCTTTTAAAACAAGAGCAAGAGCCCCAATAAAAGCAAAAGATGATCCCAAGAAAACAGGAACAATCCCTTTAGTACAAAGATGGAAAAGTAAAGTACCTATTCCTGCAGAAAGCAGTGCAACCGAAGGGTTTAGTCCAGTTAAAAATGGAACTAAAACTGTAGCTCCAAACATAGCTAATACATGTTGAATTCCGAGTAAAAGTTTACTTTTTGTTGATAAATTATTCATTGTGAAACGCCTCCCCAAATTTTTTTGCTATTAAATAGCCTACATTATTTTAAAATGAAAGTCAATTGAAAGTTATGCTTCCTAAAAGTTTTCCTTCTGAATAATTGATAGAGGCTTTTTCTTGAGTAATAATATTACTTAAACATGTCGAGTCACCTCTATTAAGCGTATGTTTTTCTAATTGATATTTAAATCCTTTTAGAGTTAAATCTGTAACTTTATCTGAAAAAGGAAGAAAAGATATTGTTTTTCCAATTTTATTATTAATCTCAAAGCTATTTGGAACAAAAAATAGTTCCTCAATTTCACTGACAAAAGTTAATTTTGGATACTTAAAAATAAGGTTTATATTAGTTAGAGTATGGTCAATTCTGCCACCAAAGCCTCCAATAACTATGATTTTATCATAATTTAAAGATGAGACATAGGAAATAAGAAG
>DIXX01000092.1:0-13802 GCA_002428805.1 Cetobacterium sp. UBA6069 | reverse complement strand
TTTAAAATTTCAAAAGAGTCAGTGTCAAGAGAATCAAAATCTCCCCAAACTTCTTTAGGAACAAGATTAAGTTCAAGAGCTTTTTTACTGCCTCCATCAGCACAGTAGAGATGCTGACTATCGATACTTAAAGATTCATAAAAATCTTTTGAATTTGAAAATTCACCATTTAAAAAAATAAAAGCTTTAGTCATCGTCAATTTCTGTATCTACTATAATAAAAATAGGTAGATGGTCAGAAACCTCCTTTCTAGTTTTGATGTAATCTTCCTTTGTAATATCTAGAGCACCGCTTCTTCCTTTGAATTCAGTAGTGAATTTTTTAGAAAGAAAGATATTATCATAGGAATTTGCAAAACCTTTAGTTCCAATTGTTGTTTTAATAGATGGATCTAAAGCAAAAATAATATTATCTTTATGGTTTAGAAGGTTTTCAAAAGCAGAGTCATTGGCCGCTAAATTGAAATCTCCACCAATTAAAATATCATTTTCGATAGGGTCTAGATTTTGAAAGTAGTTGTAAACATTTAAAATTTTGCTGGCTTCAAACTGTCTTTGAGAAACTTTTTTTCCATAGATAGAATGAATTAAAACATAAGTAAAATCGAAGTTGTCAATTTTGAAAGTAGCACCATAAGGTTCACGGATAAAATCATCATTTACATCAGGATAGAACCCTTCACTTTTGATAAATTTAACTTTATCTTTTTTATATAAATAAGCATAATATTCTTTATATTCAGCTGTTCCAACAGGATATGGAGAGATTTCATATCCCCATTTTGAATTGCTAATTTTTTCAACTTCAGAAAGAAGTTTATAGAGACCTTTTTTATTCATAACTTCAACTAATCCAATAATATCAAAAGGCTCAATAGATTTAGCAAGATGAGCATAATCTTTTTCACCTTTTCCTAATCTTAAAGTATTGAAAGAAGCTATGTAAGCTTGACTTTTTTGTTCTAAATTATTTGAGAAAGTTAAAACAGATAAAAAAATAAATAAAAAAATATTTTTCAACATAAAATCACCTCAAAAAAAATACCCTAAAAAGGGTATTTTAATAATTTTCTGGGAACATTATTTTTTCTACACCTTCAATAATAATATGTAGTATCATCATATGAATCTCTTGGATTCTGTCAGAAGTTTCTCCAGGAATAATGAATTCATAATCACACATTCCTTTAAGTTTTCCACCATCTTTTCCAAGAAGTACAGCAGTTTTTAGTCCCATTTTTTTAGCTGCTTCTACAGCTTTTATAACATTAGCAGAATTTCCACTTGTAGAGATACCAATAAACATATCTCCCTCTTTACCATAAGCTTCTACACCTCTAGAGAAGATGTAATCAAAACCATAGTCATTTCCAACACAAGTAATATGCGATGAATCTGATAATGATATAGCAGGCAATGCTCTTCTGTCTTTTCTAAATCTTCCTGTGAACTCCTCAGCAAAGTGTAGAGCATCACAGTTACTTCCTCCGTTTCCACAGATCAGTACTTTATTTCCATTTTCAAAGATAGTTGCAAGATCTTTTGCAACTTTTTCAGTTTCTTTTTTTTCCGCCTCTTCTTTTATAAATTTTTCTAAAAGTTCAGCAGTTATTCTATACGAATCTAATAAGTTCATATTAGCCTCCTAAATTACAATAATTAAAGTTTGAATTCTTTAACAAAATTGATAAATTTAATTATATGAGCTAAATTCTTCTTATCTTTTGTTATAACAATTTGATATGAATCAGTAACTTCATCAATAGTTCTAATAACTTTAAATTCATCATTTTGTATCTCTTTATAAACCGCATAATAAGGTAGAATAACATTTCCAATTCCTTCTTTAACCATACCTTTAATAACCCCTAAATTCCCAAGTACAGGAATCTTAGTATTAAAGCAAACATGGTTTTTATCCTCTAGATAACTAATAGCTTTTTCATTGTTATAGATATTTTTTCTAGAGATTAAAGGTTCTTTAGATATAGCTTCTAATTTTTGATTATTTTTTACTCCAACAAGGATATATGGAACAGAACCAACAGTTAGAACTTCTAAATTAGGATCTGTTATATGTTCTTCATCAATTAGAAGGATATCAAGCTCACCCTCTTTTAAAAGTTTTAAAAGCCAAGCTTTACTCGAAATTGTAATATCGTATTCAATCTCATCATGTAAAGATATAAAATCTTTCATTAAAAGAGGAAGTAAAGGCTCTCCAATAACAGATGTAGCTCCAATTGAAATTTTTGCTTTATCTAAATTGATGATTCTTTCCATCTCTTTTTCTGCTCTTTTTACTTTTTCAAAAATTTCTTCAGCCATTTTGAAAAGAGCTTCCCCAGTATAAGTTAATTTTATTTTCTTTGAACTTCTATCAAAAAGTTTAGAATTTAAAATCTCCTCAAATTTTTTAACTTGAATTGAAACCGCTGATTGATTTATGTATAATTTATTAGCCGCTTTAGTAAAACTTTTTTCTTTCGCTACTTCATAAAATATTCTAAGATAATGTAAATCCAATTGTATCACTCCCAACTATTATTATTATGTATAGTTACTATTCTATTTTAGCATAATTTTAACACAATGAATACAAATTATTTTAAAAAAGTAGTAGGAAGTCATTCCTACTACTTAATAAAGTTTAAAAGTACTCTTTTATTGGAAGTTTTTTAAGTTTTCCATCAATTTATCATACTTGTCTTGGAATTCTTGTTGAATTCTTCTTTCTCTATCTAAGATATGAGCAGGAGCTTTAGATGTAAATCTTTCATCAGAAAGTTTAGCGTTAGCTTTATCTAAATCCTTCTTAACTTTTTCAAGTTGCTCGTTTATCTTTTTAATTTCAGATTCAACATCTAAAAGACCAGTTAAAATCATAAATACTTCAGAGTTTCCATTAACTCTGAATCCACTTTGCTCTGGAGTAGCTAAGTCAGAACCAACAGTTAGCTCCTCAATTTTAGCAAGTTTAGTTATGAATAACTCGTTTGCTTTTAAAGTTTCTAATTCAACAGAGTTAGATGTTCTTATAACAACTTTAGCTTCTTTCGCTGGAGAGATTCCTCTTTCAGCTCTTATGTTTCTTAATGAAGAGATTAACCCTTGAATATATTCAAAAGCTTTTTCTTTTTCATCGTCAACTAAAGAATCATCACAAACAGGGTAGTTAGAAAGCATAATAGTCTCTCCTTCTACTTTAATTTTTTGCCAAATCTCTTCAGTGATATAAGGCATAAATGGATGTAAAAGTTTTAATCCAGCTTCTAAAACTGTCCATAAAACATATTGAGCAGTTTGTCTAGATTGAACACCTGATTCTTCTTTGTTGTATAATCTAACTTTAGCTAATTCAACATACCAGTCACAGAAGTCTCCTCTTAAGAACTCATATAATGATTTTGCTGCTTCATCTAATTGGAACTTTTCTAATTTATCTGCAACATCTTTAGATGTTTTATTTAACTTAGAGAAAATCCATTCGTCAACTAATTCAAGTTGAACATTAGATTTATCAAATGATTTCATATCGAAATCTTCAAGGTTCATAAGAACGAATCTTGAAACGTTCCAAATCTTATTAGCAAAGTTTCTTCCCATCTCTATTAATTTTTCAGAGAAGTGAACATCTTGCCCTTGAGAAGTATTATATAACATAGTGAATCTGATTGCGTCAGCTCCATACTCCTCAATTAAGTTTAATGGATCAGGAGAATTACCTAATGATTTAGACATTTTTCTTCCAAGTTCATCTCTTACGATACCATGTAAGTAAACGTTTTCAAACGGAATATCATCCATTGTATACATACCAAACATTACCATTCTAGCAACCCAGAAGAACAGAATATCTGCTCCAGTAACTAGAGTTGATGTAGGGTAGAATTTAGCTAATTCAGTTGTTTTATCAGGCCAACCTAAAGTTGAGAATGGCCATAGAGCAGATGAGAACCAAGTATCAAGAACATCAGTTTCTTGAGTTAATTCAACATCATGTCCGTAGTGAGCTTTAGCTTGAGCGAAAGCTTCCTCTTCAGTTTTAGCTACGAATATGTGCATATCAGGACCATACCAAGCAGGAATTCTATGTCCCCACCAGATTTGTCTAGAGATACACCAATCTCTTATATTTTCTAACCAGTTGTAGTAAACTTTTTCCCATCTCTTAGGCATAAGCTTAACTTTTCCATTTCTAACAACTTCTAAAGCTTTCTCAGCTAAAGGTTGCATTTTAACGAACCATTGCTTAGATACTCTAGGCTCTACAACAGTGTTACATCTATAACATCCACCAACGTTATGAGAGTGAGATTCAACTTTAACTAAGAATCCACCTTCTTCTAAGTCAGCTACCATTTTCTTTCTAGCATCGAATCTATCCATTCCAGCGTAAGCAGGATAATCGTTAGAAACTTTACCTTCAGGAGTCATCATATTGATGATTGGTAAGTTGAACTTTTGTCCTAAAGTGAAGTCATTAGGGTCGTGTGCAGGAGTTATCTTTAAAGCACCTGTACCAAATTCCATATCAACATATTCATCAGCGATTACAGGAATTTCTCTTCCAACTAATGGTAAAATTACATTTTTACCAACAAGGTGTGAGTATCTTTCATCGTTAGGATTTACTGCAATAGCAACGTCAGCTAGCATAGTTTCAGGTCTTGTAGTTGCAATAATTAAGAATTCGTCAGAATCTTTAACAGGGTATTTTATGTTCCATAGAGAACCAGCTTTTTCTTCGTGATCTACTTCATCATCAGCAAGAGCTGTTCCACATCTAGGACACCAGTTAACCATATATTCACCTTGATAGATTAATCCATCGTTGAATAATTTAATAAAGATATCTTTTACAGAGTCAGAAAGCCCTTCATCCATAGTAAATCTTTCTCTATCCCAGTCTAATGAAGCTCCAATTCTTCTAAGTTGGTTAGTAATCGCACCACCGTATTGCTCTTTCCATTCCCAAACTTGCTTTATGAATTCGTCTCTTCCTAAATCTTCTTTAGTTAATCCGTTTTCAGCTAATTTTCTTTCAACTCTATTTTGAGTTGCGATACCTGCGTGGTCTGTTCCAGGCATCCAAAGAGTGTTGTATCCGCTCATTCTTTTATATCTAACAAGTACGTCTTGGATACTATTATTAAGAATATGTCCCATATGTAATATTCCAGTTACATTTGGAGGTGGGATAACGATAGAGTAGTTTGCTTTATTATCATCTAAAGTAGCAGCAAAAAACTTTGATTCCTCCCAATATTTATACCATCTTCCCTCAATTTCATTAGGGGAATAAGTAGTAGCTAATTCATTCATTTAAAATCCTCCTATTCAATTTCTCCCTTTAAACAGTTTTCAATATATTCTAAAACTTGTTCTTTTCCATTATTATTGTGTGATGAGTGGAAGAAAACATCATCGTTATGGAAGTCAACCTTTGTTCTAATATCTTTTAAAGCTTTAAATTTCTCATTGTTTGAAACTTTATCCATCTTAGTGAAGATAATTTTAAATGGAGTTCCATAGTGGTCTAACCATCTTAACATATCTAAATCTTCACCACTTGGAATTCTTCTTATATCTAAAAGAACAAATACAAGTTTTTTTCTAGGGCTAGCAAGGTATCTCTCCATTGTTAATCCCCATTCTTTTTTCATCTCTTTAGGAACCTTAGCGAATCCATATCCAGGTAAATCAACAAAGAAAAATTCTTTGTTGATTAGGAAATAGTTAATTAACTGTGTTCTACCTGGAGTTTTACTAGTTATAGCTAGTTTATTTCTTCCTGTGATACTGTTTATAAGAGATGATTTTCCAACATTTGATCTCCCAACAAAGGCAAACTCTATATTGCTTAACTCTTCAGGATAATCTCTTTCAAATACAGCTGATTTTACGAAATCTGCTTGTTTTATAATCATCTTATTACCTCTTTCTATTATTTTTCAAGAGCAAGTTTTTCAACATCATCATAAGTTGAAGCAAAGTAGATTTTAATATCTTTCATTACTTCCTCTGGAATCTCTTCTACATCTACCTTATTATCTTCAGGTAAAATTATATTTTTAACTCCAGCTCTATGAGCTCCGATAACCTTCTCTTTAATTCCACCAACAGGTAAAACCTCACCAGTAATAGTGATTTCACCAGTCATAGCAAAAGTTTGCTTAACTTTTCTACCAGTTAGTACTGATAAAATAGTTGTTGTGATAGCAATACCAGCAGATGGTCCATCTTTAGGCGTTGCTCCCTCTGGGAAGTGAAGGTGTATATCTTTTTTATCTAAAACAGTTGGTTCAACATTGAATTTTTCAAAGTTAGCTTTTAGATATGTGAAAGCAACCATAGCAGATTCTTTCATAACATTTCCAAGAGTTCCAGTTAAAGAAAGACTTCCTTTTCCTGGAATTTGTACACCTTGAACCTCAAGAGTCATTCCACCAACAGCTGTCCAAGCAAGACCATTAACTACTCCAACTTTTGATACAGCTTTTTTCATCTTTTCAGGTCTAAATTTAGGATGACCTAAATACGATTCTAAATTTTTAACAGTAATACTAGCTGATTTAGCATCTTCATCAATAACATTTCTAGCAATTTTTCTAAATAGTCCAGAAATTTCTCTCTTAAGATTTCTAACTCCAGCTTCTCTAGTATATTCATCTATAATTTTTAAAACAGCTTTATCACTAATATTTATCTTTATGTTAGATAAACCATTTTCAGTTTGAGCTTGTTTAATAAGGTAGCTATTTGCTATATGAAGTTTTTCAAACTCAGTATAAGAAGAAAGAGTTATTATCTCCATTCTATCTCTTAAAGGTCCTGGAATACTTCTTAAATCGTTAGCAGTAGCGATGAAGAACACTTTAGATAAGTCAAATGGCATATCTAGGTAGTGATCTTCAAAGTGTTTGTTTTGCTCAGGATCTAGAACTTCTAGCATAGCAGAAGCAGGATCTCCCTTGAAGTCATTTGACATTTTATCTATCTCATCAAGAAGGATAACAGGGTTAACACTTTCAGCATTTTTGATAGCTTTAATTATTTTTCCAGGCATAGAACCAATATAAGTTCTTCTATGACCTCTAATTTCAGCTTCATCTCTAACTCCACCTAAAGAGATTCTAATAAAGTTTCTACCTAAGGCATCAGCAACAGATTTAGCTAAAGATGTTTTTCCAACACCAGGAGGTCCTGCAAGACAAAGAATAGTTCCTTTCATATCTGGATTTAATTTTTTAACAGCTAGATAGTCAAGAATTCTATTTTTTACATCTTTAAGCCCGTAATGATCTTTTTCTAAAACATCGTGAGCGATTTTTAAATCTAAAGTTTCTGGAGTTATAACTCCCCAAGGAAGCTCTAAAACAGATTCGATATACGCTCTAGATACAGTAGCTTCAGCAGAGTAAGGAGCCATCTTACCAAGTTTTTTTAATTCAATTTCTAATTTATCTTTTGCTTCTTTAGGAAGAGTTGAATTTCTAACTTTATCATAAAGTTCATCAGTTTCTTCATCTCCACCAGTTTTACCAAGTTCTTCTCTAAGAGTATTTATTTTTTCTCTTATAAAGTAGCTTTTTTGACTTTCATTTATCTTCTCTTTAACTTTTTGATCTACTTTTTGCTCGATAGAAGCAATTTCAATTTCATTGTTTAGTATTTCAACTAATTTATATCCTCTATCTTTTACATCTAGAAGTTCTAAAAGTTCAATTTTTGAAGATTCTTCTACTTCAAGATTAAATGCGATAGAGTCAAAGATTTTTCCAGCTTTTCTAAGTCCTTTTAATTGAACCATAAGTTCAGCACTAACTTGATTTGTAAGAGTTGAATACTCTTCAAATAAGCTAATAACTTTTCTTTTAAGAGCTGTTAATTCAGGTGATGACTCTTCAGTTGCTGATATAACACTATAGTCAGCAAAAAGAATCCCATCTTCTTCAACAATATTTTCTATAAGAACTCTTTTATCCACATCAATAAGAACTTTTATGCTTTTATTTGGTAAAGGTATAGATTGCACGATATTAGCTAAAACTCCGATTTTATGAACTCCTTCAGGAAGAACAGGATTTTCTTCTAAAGAGTCTTTTTGCAAGCTTAGTACTAATTTATTTTTTGTTTTCATTGCAAAATTCATCGTTAATAAGCTTCTTTCTCTTCCAACATAAAGAGGAGAGGCTGTTCCTGGGAAAAGAACCATTTCCCTAGTAGGTAAAAAAGGTAATCTACTCATTAGTAATCACTCCTTAGTGTTCAATTTTAACTTTTGTAGAATCTTGAATTGAATCAGCGGTAATTGTAACCTTTTTGATAGATTTATCTGAAGGAATCTCAAACATAAGCTCAGTCATAATGTTTTCGATAATAGATCTAAGTCCTCTTGCACCTATTTTTCTATCTAAAGCAAGAGCAGCAATTTTCTTAAGAGAATCTTCTTCAAAATCAAGATCAACATTTTCCATCTCAAAGAATTTTTGATACTGTTTTACAATTGAGTTTTTAGGTTCTGATAAAATCTTTATAAGAGCAGCTTCATCAAGAGGTGACAGTGTAGTTATAACAGGAAGTCTACCAACTAATTCAGGGATTATTCCTTGCTTAACTAGATCCTCTGGAAGAACTTTTCCTAAAAGTTCAATCTCTTTTTCAGTTTCTAAAGCTTCTTGAGAAGCTCCAAATCCAAGAACTTTTTTATTTGTTCTTGTTTTGATAATTTTTTCCATTCCCTCAAAAGCTCCACCAACTATAAATAAAATATTTGTTGTATCTATTTCTATCAGCTCTTGATTAGGATGTTTTCTTCCACCTTGTGGTGGAACTTGAGACTTTGTCCCTTCAATAATTTTTAGAAGAGCTTGTTGAACTCCTTCACCAGAAACATCTCTAGTTATAGAAACGTTTTCAGATTTTCTTGCGATTTTATCAATCTCGTCTATATAGATAATTCCTCTTTCAGCAGCAGCAACATCGTAGTCAGCAGCTTGTAGTAATCTAACAAGAACGTTTTCAACGTCATCTCCTACATAACCTGCTTCAGTAAGAGTTGTCGCATCAGCGATAGCAAAAGGAACATGTAATGTTCTAGCTAGAGTTTGAGCTAAAAGAGTTTTTCCAGAACCAGTAGGTCCAATAAGAAGTACATTAGATTTTTGTAATTCTACATCTTTACTTCCTAGGTCTTTATGCATGATTCTTTTATAATGATTATAAACAGAAACAGCTAAAACCTTTTTACTTTCATCTTGACCGATAACATATTCATCAAGCCTAGATTTAATCTCTTTAGGTGTAGGTAGTTGTATTCCTGTTAAAGAGTGCTTAGAAGTTTCGTTATTTTCATGTTTTTCTCCGTAGTAGATGTCATTTTCGTAACCAAGCATATCAAAACAAGTTTCAATACACTCATCACAAATAAAAGATCCATCAATACCAGAGAAAAGTTTTGAAACTTCATCTTGACCTCTTCCACAGAAAGAGCAATGTTCTTTTTTGTTCATGATTTTCCTCCTTATCTAATGAATACGTGGTCGATTAAACCAAATTCCTTAGCTTCTTCAGCACTCATAAAGTTATCTCTTTCAGTTGCTGAAATAATATCTTCAACTGATTTGTTTGTGTTTTTACTTAAAATTTTAGAAGTTAAATCCTTCATTCTTAAAATTTCTTTAGCTTGGATTTCGATATCAGTAGCTTGTCCTCTAGCCCCACCAAGAGGTTGGTGAATCATAATTCTAGAGTTTTCAAGAGAATATCTTTTTCCTTTAGCTCCAGCTGAAAGTAATAGAGCCCCCATACTAGCAGCTTGTCCAATACAAACTGTTTGTACATCAGGTTTGATGTAATTCATAGTATCATAGATTGCCATACCAGAAGTTATAACTCCCCCAGGACTATTTATATACATAATTATATCTTTATTAGGATCTTCAGCTTCTAAAAACAGGAGTTGAGCAACAATTGCGTTAGCTATTTGATCATCAATTTCACTGCCTAAGAATATGATTCTATCCTTAAGAAGTCTAGAGAAGACGTCATAGGCTCTTTCACCTTTTCCTGTATTTTCAATAACTGTTGGACTATACATTTTTATCCCTCCTTTAAAAACTTACTTTAAAAATTTAAAGTTAAATACTTAAAAAACTTAGGTATTTAACACTAATTTTTTAAAAATAGTATTGAGTAGAGGGTTATCTCTACTCAATACAGGTTTTTATTACTTTGCGTTGTTAACGATAACTTCAACAGCTTTTTGAGCTAAGCTCTCAGTTTTTAAGCTATGGTTAAACTCTTCTAAGTTAGAGTTCTTAGTTAATTCAGCTTCTAATTGCTCTTTAGTCATTCCGTACATTTTAGCAATCTCTTCTATTTTAGCAGTTAACTCTTCAGCAGTTACTTCTAAGTTTTCAGCTTTAGCGATAGCTTCTAAAATCATATCTACTTGAACTTTGTTATGAGCCATTGGAGCGATTTGATTGAAAGCTTGCTCTTTAGTCATACCAGTCATTTTTAAGTATTGATCGATATCCATTCCTTGCATAGCTAATTGTTGGTTCATTTCAGCCATTCTATTTTCTACTTCTCTAACAACCATAGATTTTGGAACTTCGATTTTAGAATCAGCAACTAATTTTTGGATTAATTTTCCAACGAAGTTGTTTTTAACTCTAGCTTCTTCTCTTGTTGTGATTTCAGCAGTTTTCTTAGCTTTTAAATCTTCAACAGACTCGAATCCAGCTTCTGTAGCAAACTCTTCAGTTAATTCAGGCTTAGCTAAAGTTTTGATTGAGTTGATTTTTACTTTGAATACAGCAGGTTTTCCAGCTAAAGCTTCAGCATGGTATTCAGTAGGGAAAGTTACATTAATTTCTCCTTCTTGTCCTACAGTGTATCCAACTAATTGCTCTTCGAATGTATCGATGAACATTTTAGATCCTAATTTTAATTGGTGAGAATCAGCTTTTCCACCTTCGAAAGCAACACCGTCAACAAATCCTTCAAAAGCAAGGTCAACAGTATTTCCCATCTCAGCTTTGTGCCCTTCAGCAGCGTCTTCTAATTTAGCTTTAGCATTTAACATATTTTCAATCTCTTTATTTAAAAGCTCTTCATTCATTTCGAAAGTTTCTTTTTCAACCTCTAAACCTTTGTACTCTCCTAAAGTAACTTCAGGGTAGATATCAACTTTGAAAGTCATTTCAAGAGTATCTTTCATTTCAGTAACAAGATCATAAATGAAACTTACTGGAGCAATTTTCTCTTCAGAAACGATATTTTCGAAGTTAGCCTTAAGAACAGATTCTACAACCTCTTCTTTTATAGCATCAGCAAAAGCTGCTTCAACTTTGTTTAATGGTGCATGTCCTTTTCTAAATCCAGGAACCTCAACTTTAGTAGCTAAAGTCTTAACAACCTCTGATTTAATTGGTGATAACTCTTCAGCTGTTAAAGTAACTTTAATCTCAACTGCTGAGTGTTCGATTTTTTTTAATTCGTGTTTCATCATTTCCTCCTTAAAGTATTATGTATTAATATCCTAAATCTTATGAGATTTAAGATCTTTTAAACGAAATTGATAATATTCTTCTCCTCGATTGATTATCTTTTCAGGATAATATACCACATCATAAAGTGTATCTTTATTGCAGTGATGTAGCTTAGAACTTAAATCAAAAGCTACAAGAGGATAAGTTTTGCCATTTTTTAATAGGAAACCATTAAAGTGCCTATTTTCAATGCCAAAAAATTTTGTATCTATAATTTGAACTCCTCTATCTATAAAATAGGGATGCTTATTTTCAAGGCCAAAAGGACCTAATTTTTTTATATCATTAATTCTATTTTTATTGATTTTATCAATAGGTAACTCTAAATCAATCTCTAAAAATTTAGGTTGATTAATATTGTGTTCATGAACTTGAATCTCTCTTTGGAAAAGTAATTCGATCTCAGGAAGATCAGCTTCATTGGCAATAAAGCCAGCAGCTAAGTCATGTCCGCCAAAACGTATTAGTTTACTTTCAATAAGTTTTAAGATATTGAAAATATTTACACCAGGAATACTTCTACACGAAGCTTTTGCAAGACCATCTTTTAATGAAATCATCGCAACAGGTAGATTATATTTTACACTTAATCTAGATGCAACAACTCCAATAACTCCAGGGTGCCATCTTTCAGATGCAACAAAAATATATTTAAGTTTATCCTCATCTATTTTTTGTGCAATCATTTTGTTTGCTTCATCAAATATCATTCTTTCTAGTTCTCTTCTTTGCTTATTCGCTTTTTTCATCTCTTCAATGATGTTATAAATTTCAAAATCATCTGTTTTCATAAAGAAATCAGCACCTAGTTTTGAATTCCCAAGTCTTCCTAAAGAATTAATAAGGGGAGAAACGAAATAACTAATATCTGTAGTACTGATATCTTTATTATAAAGTTTTAGATACTTCATAAGATAAACCAGACCTTTGATTTTAGTATTTTTTAGTGTTTCTAATCCTTTACTTATAATAATTCTGTTTTCGTCAAACATAGGAACAACATCGGCAACAGTTCCAATCATAATAACATCCATGAACTGATAAAGTTTAGAGAAATCTTCATTTAGATGAGCATATACTCCCTGAGCAACTTTTAAGGCTACACCTGCACCAGCTAAAAATTTAAATTTATAGTTGTCACTCAGCTTAGGATTGATGAAGAGGATGTTATCCTCTTCATCATTCTTTACACTTTTGTGATGGTCAGTAACAATAACCTCGATGCCAAGACTACGAGCATATTCAACATCTTCATAGGAGTTGACACCTGTATCTACAGTAATCACTAGTTTTCCAGAATTTTTCTGAATGAAATCGATAGTTTTTTTATCTAAACCATATCCTTCATCCATTCTATTAGGAATATAGTAATCAATATCAATTCCAATCTCTCTAAAAGCTAATACAAGGAAGATAGCTGCAGTGATTCCATCAACATCATAGTCTCCATAAATAAAAATTTTTTCATTTTTATTTTTAGCAGAAACTATTTTTTCTACAACGCTATCCATCATTTCAAAATCAAAAGGATTTCTAAATTTATTAATAGATGGATTAAGAAAATTTTCTACCTCATCTTTTTCTAAAAAGCCCTTTTTAATTAATAAAGTAGCTAAAAATTTAGAAACATTCCATTGACTAGCCTTAGTTTCAATAAGATTTTCAGATACTGTCTTATATTCCCAGTGCATAAATTACCCTTTTAAACTATCAAGTAACTGGGAGATTTTAATAGCATGTTCTATAGTATCGTCCAGTTTAATTCTCATGTCAGGAGTATATCTTAAGGCTAGTTCTTCAGATACTCTTTTTCTAAGAAAACCTTTTATTTCATTTAATCCTTCTAAAACTTCTTTTCTATTAACTGTAGCTCCAGCAATTGGCATAATACTGAAGAATAAATCTGCAAATTTCAAGTCTTCAGTAACTCTTACGCTAGTAACAGAAACCATAGCTTTTTTTAATTTTGGATTTTTAATCTCTTCGAAAAGAGCTTTAGAGACAACTCTAGAAACTTCTTTCTCAATTGCAGCTAATCTTTTTTTATTCATAATATATCACCTACTTTTACTTTAAAGTTCTTTTAACTTCTATAATGTCGAATGCCTCTACGATATCTCCTTCTTTAATATCGTTGAAGTTTTCGATTCCTAAACCACACTCTTGACCAGCAACAACTTCTTTAGCGTCGTCTTTGTATCTCTTAAGAGTATTTAATTTTCCTTCATAAACAATAACACC